>NZ_CANRIC010000006.1:0-77755 GCF_947630565.1 uncultured Paenalcaligenes sp. | reverse complement strand
AAGAAGGTCTACGTTTCGCGATTCGCGAAGGTGGCCGTACCGTTGGTGCTGGTGTGGTAGCTAAAATCATCAAATAAGCTAATTAATAGCTTATGATGGCGGGGGGATATCCCCCCGTTTATTTCGTTCTTTAGGATTTCCACATGAAAAACCAGAAAATTCGCATCCGCTTAAAAGCGTTTGACTACAAACTAATCGATCAGTCCGCAGCCGAGATCGTGGATACGGCTAAGCGCACCGGTGCTGTAGTTCGTGGCCCTGTACCTCTACCTACACGTATTCGTCGCTACGATATTTTGAGCTCCCCTCACGTCAACAAAACTGCACGTGACCAGTTTGAAATTCGCACTCACCAGCGTCTAATGGACATCGTTGACCCAACTGATAAAACAGTTGATGCGTTGATGCGTTTAGATCTACCCGCTGGTGTAGATGTAGAAATTGCTCTACAGTAATTAGATTTTTTTGGTTGTTTAGTGCAAATTAAACAACTAAATAAAAAAAGCCGAGACAATCATGTTCTCGGCTTTTTTTATGTTGCTTGCTAACGAACCGTTGTTTTTACGTGGACTTTAAAGGTTTAGGTTGCTATCAGAACAGCCTGCATGGTATATTTATTGGCTTAATCTATATAATAGATTTAAAGAAGGTTTAGTGTGCAGAATAATCTGTATGCGTAATCATAGTTAGCCCCGACCAATCGTAGTTGGGAATGGAGAATAAGATGTCGAACTCGACACCTGTGCCTGCCGCATGGCGGTTAGGCCTTGTTGGGCGCAAAGTCGGCATGACCCGTGTATTTACAGAGGAAGGCGAGTCCATCCCTGTAACTGTACTGGACGTGTCCAACAACCGCGTAACCCAAGTTAAGACGCCCGAAGTCGATGGCTATGCTGCTGTACAGCTAGCTTATGGCTCTCGTCGCGCCTCCCGCGTTAATAAACCTGCAGTTGGCCATTACGCCAAAGCAGGCGTAGAAGCCGGTAGTATCCTCAAAGAATTCCGTCTAGATCCCGCTAAAATCGCAGAGCTAAATGCTGGTGATGTGATTGCTATTGAAAGCGTGTTTGAAGCCGGCCAAAAAGTAGACGTTACAGGTACAACTGTTGGTAAAGGCTTTGCCGGTACCATCAAACGTCACCACTTCTCTGGTCAGCGTAACTCCCACGGTAACTCGATCTCCCACCGTGCTCCCGGTTCTATCGGTATGGCACAGGATCCAGGTCGTGTATTCCCTGGTAAAAAAATGGCCGGTCACTTGGGTGATGTTACCCGTACCGTTCAAAATCTAGATGTTGTGCGTGTTGATGCAGAACGTGGCCTATTATTGGTTCGTGGCGCTGTCCCCGGCCATAAAAACGGCAACGTTGTAGTGCGTCCCGCCATTAAAGGAGCCTAATCATGGAACTCAAGCTCCTGAATGATCAGGGTCAGTCTTCTACTATTGCGGCTTCCGACGTAGTTTTCGGTCGCGAATTTAACGAAGCACTCGTACACCAGATTGTTGTTGCCTACCAAGCTAACGCTCGTAGCGCTAACAGCAAACAAAAAACGCGCGCTGAGGTCAGCTTCAGTACACGTAAACCTTGGCGTCAGAAAGGCACTGGTCGCGCCCGTGCTGGTATGGCTTCCTCGCCTTTATGGCGTGGGGGTGGTCGTACGTTCCCGAACTCGCCAGATCAGAATTACAGCCACAAAGTTAACAAAAAAATGTACCGTGTTGGTTTGCAGTCCATTTTTTCTCAGTTAGCTCGCGAAGGTCGTATCTCTGTAGTAGAGGCTTTTGAATTAGATGCTCCTAAAACAAAATTAGCGGCAACTAAATTAAAAGATTTAGGCTTAGAGTCCGTGTTGATCATTACAGACAACATCGATGAAAACCTCTATCTCGCTACTCGTAACCTACCTCACGTAGCTGTGGTCGAACCGCGTGATGCCGATCCTTTATCTTTGATCCACTACAAAAATGTGTTGATCACTAAAGCGGCTGTCGCTCAAATCGAGGAGATGTTGGGATGAACGTCGAACGCTTATACCAAGTCATCCTAGCTCCAATCGTGACCGAAAAAGCCACGATGGTAGCTGAAAATAATCAGCAAATCGCTTTCCGCGTAGCTCCTGATGCAACCAAGGCCGAAATTAAAGCAGCAGTTAAAATGCTATTTAATGTCGAAGTTGACTCTGTACAGGTTCTAAACCAAAACGGTAAAGCCAAGCGATTTGGTCGTTTCGAAGGTCGCCGCCGTAACGAACGTAAAGCCTATGTTCGTATTAAAGACGGTCAGGAACTCGACTTTACGGAGATGAACTAACATGGCACTCGTAAAAGTTAAGCCCACGTCTGCAGGTCGTCGCGGCATGATTAAAGTAGTGCATTCTGAGCTCCATAAAGGTGCTCCTTATGCTCCACTACTAGAAAAGAAAAAGCGTAGCTCTGGCCGTAATAATAACGGTCATATTACCGTACGTCATCGTGGCGGCGGTCACAAACAGCACTATCGTATCGTTGATTTCCGTCGTAACAAAGATGGTATCCCTGCGAAAGTCGAGCGTTTAGAATACGATCCAAACCGTACAGCACACTTAGCTTTATTGTGTTATGCAGACGGTGAGCGTCGTTACATTATTGCTCCTCGTGGTCTAGAAGTCGGTGCTACGCTCTTGTCCGGTCAGGATGCTCCTATCCGCGCTGGTAACACTCTACCTATCCGTAACATTCCAATCGGTGCAACTATTCACTGTATTGAAATGATGCCAGGTAAAGGTGCTCAACTAGCTCGTTCAGCAGGTACTTCTGCCGTATTGCTAGCACGCGATGGCTCCTACGCTCAGGTACGTTTACGTTCCGGCGAAGTCCGTCGTGTCCACATTGACTGTCGTGCCACTATCGGCTCTGTCAGCAACGAAGATCACAGCTTGCGTCAAATTGGTAAGGCCGGTGCAATGCGCTGGCGCGGCGTACGTCCTACCGTTCGCGGTGTAGCCATGAACCCGATTGATCACCCACATGGTGGTGGTGAGGGTCGTACTGGTGAAGGTCGTGAACCCGTAAGTCCATGGGGTACACCTGCTAAAGGTTACCGCACACGTCGTAACAAACGCACAGACAATATGATTGTCTCGCGTCGCAAGCGCAAGTAAGGGGCGAACAAATGTCACGTTCGATTAAAAAAGGCCCATTCGTAGACGAGCATCTAATCAATAAGATTGATGCTGCTGTCGAGGGCAAAGATAAACGTCCGATCAAAACTTGGTCGCGTCGTTCTACCATCCTGCCCGAATTCATCGGGCTGACGATTGCCGTGCATAATGGTCGTCAACACGTTCCCGTTTACATCAACGAGAACATGGTTGGCCACAAGCTCGGTGAATTCGCATTGACTCGTACGTTTAAGGGTCATATTGCGGACAAGAAGTCACGGAGATAAGCGATGGAAACCACAGCAACTATTCGTGGAGTACGTATCTCTGCTCAAAAAGCACGCTTGGTCGCCGATATGATTCGCGGTCAATCTGTAGAGCAGGCTTTAAATACGTTAACTTTCACTCCCAAGAAAGCCGCTGGCATTATCAAAAAAGCGCTTGAGTCCGCTATTGCTAATGCTGAACATAACGATGGTGCCGACATCGATGAATTGCGTGTAACTACAATTTTCGTAGACAAAGCGCAATCTTTGAAACGTTTCTCCGCACGAGCCAAAGGCCGCGGTAACCGCATCGAAAAGCAAACCTGCCACATTGTGGTCAAGGTCGGCGCTTAAGGAGTCACAATGGGACAAAAAGTACACCCAATTGGGTTCCGCCTCGCGGTTAACCGTAACTGGAATTCTCGCTGGTACGCTGATCACAACGATTTCAGCGGCATGCTAGCTGATGATATCCGCGTGCGCGAATACCTCAAAAAGAAGCTGAAAAATGCTTCTGTAGGTCGCGTTGTCATTGAGCGTCCATCCAAAAACGCCCGTATTACTATTTTCTCCGCCCGTCCAGGCGTAGTTATTGGTAAACGTGGTGAAGACATCGAAAGCTTGAAAGTCGATCTTCAGCGTTTGATGGGCGTGCCTGTACACGTTAATATCGAAGAAATTCGTAAGCCTGAAACTGATGCGCAACTAATTGCTGACTCTATTGCTCAGCAACTAGAAAAACGTATTATGTTCCGCCGCGCCATGAAACGCGCTATGCAGAACGCAATGCGTCTAGGTGCTCAAGGTATCAAGATCGCTAGTGCTGGTCGTTTGAACGGTATTGAAATCGCTCGTACAGAGTGGTATCGCGAAGGTCGTGTACCTCTACACACTTTGCGTGCTCATATCGATTACGCAACAGCTGAAGCTCATACAACTTACGGTATCATCGGTATCAAAGTCTGGGTCTACAAAGGCGATATGCTGCCAAACGGCGAATTGCCTCAAGAGACAGCCGCCCCTGAAGAGCGTCGTCAACGTCGCCCTCGTGGTGAGCGCCCCGAAGGTCGTCGTCCCGGTCGTGGACGCGGTCCTCGTCGTGACGCAGCACCGGCGCCAGAAGGAGAATAATTATGTTACAACCTTCTCGTAGAAAATATCGCAAAGAGCACAAAGGCCGTAATACCGGTTTAGCCACACGTGGCACATTGGTATCCTTTGGTGAGTTCGGTCTAAAAGCCACAGGTCGTGGCCGTCTGACTGCTCGTCAAATCGAGGCTGCTCGTCGTGCGATTAACCGTCACATTAAACGTGGTGGCCGCATCTGGATTCGTGTTTTCCCTGACAAACCAATCTCACAGAAACCTGCTGAGGTTCGTATGGGTAGCGGTAAAGGTAATCCAGAGTACTGGGTCGCTGAAATTCAACCCGGCAAAATGCTGTACGAAATGGAAGGCGTAAGCGAAGAACTCGCACGCGAAGCATTCCGTCTAGCTGCTGCCAAGCTTCCATTTTCTACCACATTCGTGGTACGAAACATTGGTGCTTAAGGAGATCACATGAAAGCCAGCGAACTCCGTTCTAAAGAAACCGCCGAGCTCCAAACAGAGCTTGAAAGTCTGCTGAAAGCGCAATTTAGTTTGCGTATGCAAAAAGCTACACAGCAGCTTTCCAACACCAGCCAGCTACCAAAAGTACGTCGTGACATTGCTCGCGTACGCACTCTAATGGCTGAGAAAGCAGGAAAGTAATATGAGCGATACTCAAACTACACCCGTTGCAGAAAAGCGTCAGCGCTTGTTACAAGGTATTGTGGTCAGCACCAAAATGGATAAAACCGTGGTTGTTCGTGTAGAACGTCGCGTTAAGCATCCGTTATATGGCAAGATCATCGTCCGTTCACGTAAATACCACGCGCACGACGAAACCAACCAGTACAATGAAGGCGATGTTGTTTCAATCGCCGAGTGCCGTCCTATCAGCCGCCACAAATCGTGGACTGTTGTACGCTTGGTAACTGCTGCACGCACTATTTAATTTAATTTATTAAATTACTCAGTGCTCTAGATAGAAATATCTAGAACTAAAAACCCCAGTCTGTCTTGAACAGCTGGGGTTTTTTGTTTAGATGTTGTATGTAATGAGTTATTTATGTGTGGTTAGAAATCTCTTTGACGATGTGGTCTACGCTTTTTAGCGCTGAGTGATAAATTTAGTCACTAAATAGCCATCAAAGGTTTCTGAGCCGCCCTCGCTACCAATACCACTGTCTTTAACACCACCAAAAGGAGTTTCGGGCAGGGCAACCCCAAAGTGGTTGATATTTACCATGCCAACTTGCAGTTCATTCGATACAGTATGAGCCGTTTGTAAGTTGTTGGTAAAGACATAAGAAGCTAAACCAAAAGGCAGCGAGTTAGCACGACGTAGTACATCCGTGGTGTTATTGAATCGTGTTAGCGGGGCGATAGGGCCAAAAGGCTCTTCTGTCATCAACATGGAGTCGTCAGACAGGTCAGTGATGACCGTTGGGCTATAAAAATAACCTTTTTTGTCTAGCTTGCTGCCACCTAGGGCAACTTTTCCACCATGTTTTAGAGCATCTTGTACAAACTGATCCATGGTGCCTACACGACGTTCGTGCGCTAAGGGGCCCATATCGGTTTCCGGATCCAAGCCATCGCCTACATTGATATTTGCTAAGATATTGACAAATTCGTCACGGAAATCAGCGTAAATATCATCATGGATATAAAAGCGTGTCGGGGAAATACAGACCTGACCCGCATTGCGAACTTTGAAAAACGCTAATTGTTTGGCAACACGTTTAACGTCCACATCTGGGAACACTAACACGGGTGAATGCCCACCTAACTCCATGGTAATGGGTTTCATGTGCGCGCCAGCTAATGCGGCCAACTGTTTACCAACGGGAACCGAGCCAGTAAAAGATACTTTACGCACAATCGGGGAACGGATGAGGTAGTCGGATATCTCTGATGGTACACCCCACACTATATTCAACACACCTTTGGGTAATCCGGCTTCGTGAAACATGTGTGCAATAGCCATGACTGCGCTAGGCGAGTCCTCTGGACCTTTGATAATAATCGTGCAGCCTGCACCAATAGCCGCACATATTTTTCTGATCGCCTGATTAAAAGGGAAATTCCAAGGTGTAAAGGCAGCACAAACGCCAATCGGTTCACGAACTACGATTTGACGGACGGCTGGGTGACGAGCAGGGATCACGCGACCGTAGATACGACGACATTCTTCGGCATGCCAATCCGCATGATCTGAGCAACTTTTAACTTCTCCTACTGCTTCAGCCAAGGGCTTTCCTTGATCTAAGGTGATATTGCGTCCAATTTTTGTGGCATTGTCGCGACATAGTTGAGCCACTTTACGTAAAATATCACTGCGCTCTATCGGAGAACTATGGCGCCATGATTCAAATGCTGTTTGTGCACTTTGTAAGGCTAAGTCTAAGTCCGCTTGGCTTGCATGGGGCAGGTTTCCAAGTGTTTCAAGAGTAGACGGGTTAATAACAGGTTGAGATTTTCTATTGTTCCCAGATAGAAACTCGCCATTAATATAAAGAGACAGGTCTGTGTACATAGGGAAAAATCCAAGATAAGATAAGTTAAGATAAAGCGTAATTGTATTTTTATGCAGAAGTTAACAATTGTTTTGCGAATTTACTTTGCCATTTGTTATCCGTGTAACTTTTTTCAGCATAAATGATTTACACTCATGTTAGTTGGATTAGCTCAATCCAAGCCTCATAGACGCAAGGTTATGCTTCAAGAACAACAGGCCAGAAACCTGTGGCTCCGCCTTGCCAAATCACGGGCACCTCATGAGTGCTTCTACTTTACATCCTATACAACAATATGCGCTCTGGTAACACTTTTCTTTTTGTGAGAAAAGTGTGGATGTGTGCGCCTGGGATATGGAAAAAAAATATGAATTTAAATTTAAAATTGATCGCGTTGTCTTGCGCTTTGATCTTTAGCACATCCAGTTTTTCGGCCGAGAACATGTCCTTGGCGCAAAGTGTAGAACGTGCGGTTTTATCTAATCCTGAATTAGGCGCTCGCTTTCAGGATTTCCAATCTAGCCTGGAAGGACAAAAAGTGGCTCGGGGCGCCTTACTGCCAGAAATTAATGCACAGGCTTGGACTGGCAAAGAGTGGCAAGGCAGCGCATCCAATAGAGCCTCAAGTAACTGGACGCGTAGAGGTTATACCGTTGAGCTACGTCAGTTAGTATTCAACGGATTTAAAACAGTTAATCAGGTGAAGCAGTTAGGTTTGGAAAAATTGTCTGCGTATTACGAACTGATGGCAACCGTGGATAACTTGGCTTTTGAAGCAGCAAAAGCGCATATTGATGTGCAGCGCTATCGTGAAATGGAAGCCTTAGCGCGTGAAAACTACGATATGCATCTAAGCATCTTGCGTCAGATTGAGGATCGTCAAGTCTCAGGTATTGGACGTGGTGTAGATTTAGAGCAGGCTTATGGTCGACAGGCGTTGGCCCAAAGTAACCTGATGACTGAATCGGGCAATTTGAATGATGTTTTACAACGTTACCACCGTATTGTGGGTGTGCCAGCTCCAGCTGTTTTATTTGATGCGCCTAGTGTTGAAGACAGTTTACCGGTAACGATTGGGCCCTTTGATAAGGAGTTGCGTCGTAGCCCGTCGATTTTGTCTAAGCAGGCTTTAGTGCAGGCGGCCAATGCCGGTAAAAACGTGGCACGAGGAAACCTATCTCCTACGTTAGAACTAAAAGCAGCGACTGGACGTGATAAAAACCCGAATCCCAATAATCCTGATTATCGGGATGCTCAAAGCTCCAGTGTGCAGCTTGTAGCATCTTATAACTTATATCGCGGTGGGGCTGACTCGGCACGAATTCGCCAGACTATTGCACAAGAATATGCGGCTCGTGATGTACGTGATTATACGTGCCGTAATATGCAGCAAGAATTAAATGTGGCGTGGAATGGGATCCAACGTTTGCGTTCACAAATTCCTTTCTTGCAACAGCATGAAATGGCTACCTCTAAAGTTCGAGTCGCCTACATGCAGCAATTTCATATAGGTCAGCGTAGTTTGCTCGATTTGTTGGATACAGAAAATGAGTTATTTGATGCACGTCGTGCCTTGAGCAATGCGCAATATGATTTGCAACAAGCTGAATTACATTGGTTGGCATTGGCGAATAAAATTTTGCCAGCCGTGGGGTTAGCACAGCCTTATGATGAGCATCTGCCTAAAGAGGCCGATGGCATTGAGTTTCCAGAGGAAACATTCCAAGCATGTATGACACCCTTACCTGATTTAACTAATTTAAAACCCATGGACGTGCAGTATGGACGTAATTTAACTCCCCCTCATTTGTCCTATTCGAATTAGGTAATAGATATATGGATGACGATATCCGTAAAAGGCTATCAGATTCAGACGCGGATTTTATCCGCGTCCTTGAAGACTTGATTGATGCCTTAATGGCCAATGGAACGCTGCGATTAACCGATTTGCCACCACAGGCTTTGGCTAAATTAAATGCGCGTAAACAAACACGTCAACGATTACGTAACTCATTAGACTTAATCAATGATGACGATGATTTATTAGTTTAAGGTTGAGGTATGGTTACAGCGCACACGTCTACCGATAGAATTCCCTTGCATGCAACACATGATGATTCGTTATTAGCTTGTTTGGTCGAGATTACTCGACTGCATGGTAATCCGTGTTCAGCTCAGCATTTAGTATCTGGCCTACCGTTAAAAGGGACTCAGTTAACACCCGATTTATTAGGGCGTGCAGCTGCCAGAGGTTATTGCTCGGTAAAAATGGTGCGTCGTTCTTTAGGGCATCTACCTACTGAGACCTTACCTGCCATTTTATTTTTGCGTGATGGCCGTCACTGTGTTTTAGTGAGCCTTTCAATTGGTATGGCTACAGTCATTTTCCCCGAGTCCTCGGCACCATCAGAGCTGTCGATTAGAAAACTAGAAGTACTCTACACGGGATTAGCGGCTTTTATTCAGCCAACGTATCGGGTTGAGACTCGCTCCGAAGAAGGGCAACCAGTCAAACATAATAAGCATTGGTTTTGGGCTGCTGTCTTTGAAAATTGGCGCTTATATCGTGATGCTATGGTGGCAGCATTGCTGATCAACGTCTTAGCATTAGCCATGCCTCTGTTTACCATGAACGTCTATGACCGGGTTGTGCCTAATAAGGCAATTGAAACACTTTGGGTTCTGACGATTGGGATTGTGTTGGCTTTATTGTTTAATTGGTTTTTGACAACGACCAGGGCAAAGGTGGTTGATCGGGCCAGTAGTCGGGTGGATGTGAGATTATCTGCTCAAATTATGGAGCGCGTCTTAGGGATACGATTAGAAAATAGACCGACTTCAGTAGGGGCATTTGCAGCTAATTTGCGCTCCTTTGAGTCTGTGCGGGATTTCATCGCTTCGGCAAGCCTAACAACACTGGTTGATTTGCCTTTTATATTTTTGTTTGTTGCGGTATTAGGTTGGATTTCCCCTTACATGATGATTCCTCCCTTGATTGCGATGGTTATCGTGATTACGGTGTCATTTATTGCCCAACATCGAATGGAGAGCTTGAGCAAGCAAATATTTCAAGCGAGCTCACAGCGCAATGCCGTGTTGGTGGAGTCATTAGCTGGCTTAGAAACGTTAAAGGTATTGAACGCTCAGGGCGTGTCTCAACGCCAATGGGAGCAGGCCACAGAGCAAATCTCCAAACTGAACGCTAAAATAAAATCCACCTCGTCGGGTACGGTTAGTTTTGTGCAAACCGTTCAGCAAATGGTCACGGTTAGCATCATCATTATTGGGACGTTTTTGGTACAAGAGGCCCAGTTATCAATGGGGGGGATCATTGCCGCCTCAATGATTGCGGGGCGTTGTTTAGCTCCTTTGGGGCCATTGGCTGGTTTGATGATGCAGTTCCATAATGCAAAAAACTCGCTAGCCTCCATTGATAACTATATGAAACTCCCTATAGAAAACGAGATCAACAAAAACTATTTACCTCGTCCTTCTATTCGTGGCGCAATTGAGTTCAGAAACGTAAGCTTTGCGTACCCGAATACAGAACACACTATTTTAGAGAACGTGAGTTTTACGCTGAAAGAGGGTGAGCGCGTTGGCATTATAGGTCGTATCGGGTCGGGTAAAACGTCCTTAGCGAAGTTGGTTTTAGGCTTATACCAACCAACTGGAGGCACGATTTTAATTGATGGTGTGGATAGCAAACAAATAGATCCCGCTGACTTGCGCCGATCAATGGGGTACGTGTCACAGGACCCCGTCTTATTCTATGGCACTTTAAAACATAACCTGACTTTAGGTGCGCCCTTAGCCACTGATGAGCAAATGATCGAGGCGGCAAAAGCCGCTGGGGTGGATCGCTTTGCCTCTAAGCACCCTGATGGGTACAGCATGTTGATTAGCGAGCGAGGCGAATCGCTATCGGGTGGGCAGCGTCAAGCTATTGCGATAGCTCGATCATTATTAAATAACCCCTCCGTCCTATTGCTCGATGAGCCCAGCAGCAATATGGACAACCAAAGCGAAGTGTTATTACGTCGTCAATTAAAACCTATCTGTGCAACACGTACGGTTCTGTTGATTACACACCGGATGGCATTGCTAGAGCTAGTGGATCGCTTGATGGTGGTTGATAACGGGAAAATTGTGGCGGACGGGCCTAAAGAACAGGTTATTACCGCCTTGAAAGAAGGCCGTATCGGTGAGCGAGGTAATTAATGGCCAGCGATATGGATTTGCTACTAAAAAAACAACGTCTAGTTGGCTCTAGAGCCTTAGTCTGGTTGGTTTTGTTTACGCTTGCAGGGTTAATTACTTGGGCTTATTTTGCATGGATTGATGAAGTTGTTCGTGGCGAAGGCAAGGTAGTGCCCTCTAGACAAGTGCAAATTGTTCAAAGTCTAGATGGTGGGGTAGTTGAAAGTTTACTCGTGCGTGCAGGCCAATCTGTTGAGGAAGGAGAGGTACTGCTTCGCATTGATCCTACTCGTTACAGCTCCTCACTAGGAGAAAATCAAGCCGAGATTTTGTCTCTCAAGGCAAAGGCGGCTCGTCTACTTGCTATTGCGACAGGCGATCCGTTGAATATGCCCGAAGAGGTCACGATGACAGCCCCTGATTTAGCTGAAATGGAATTACGCGTCTGGGAGTCACGGGTCAATGAACTTCGTAGTAACTTGGCGGTAGTGAATGAACAGCTGCAGCAGCGTCGCCAAGAACTACGCGAAACGCGAGCAAACCGCGATCAAGCCGCATCAAGCTGTAGCTTGACCTCTCAGGAATTGAATATGACGCGTCCTTTATTACAGAGTGGTGCTGTCTCAGAGGTAGATTTGCTGCGCTTACAAAGAGATGTAGCCCGTTATTGCGGAGAGCAACGTGCTGCGGCGGCGCAGATTGATCGTATTCAAGCCTCCATTCAAGAAGCCGAAGAGCGCGTAGAGGAAACGGAAATTACTTTCCGTAATCAAGCCCGCACCGAACTAGCTGAGACACGAGCCAAGCTATCAACCTTAGAGCAAGGCCAGTTAGCATTAGTTGACCGAGTAAAATTGGCTGAGGTTCGTTCACCAGTACGCGGCACGATTAAAACCCTGCATGCCAACACCGTAGGAGGCGTCGTCCAGCCAGGCAAAGACATTGTGGAAATAGTACCTACTGACGACACGTTGCTCTTAGAGGTGCGCATTAACCCAAGGGATATTGGTTTTTTGCACCCAGGACAAAAAGCACATGTGAAATTTACGGCTTACGATTTTGCTGTATATGGTGGCTTAGAGGGTGAACTAGAGCAGCTAGGCGCAGATACGATTGTCGATGAAAAGGGGAATGCATTTTATATTGCCAAAGTACGAACTGAACATGCTTATGTGGGCGAAGATAACCGTCCTATTTTGCCTGGCATGGTGGCTGAGGTTCATATCTTGACGGGGAAACGTACCGTTTTACAGTATTTATTGAAACCGGTATTACGAGCACGAGAAAACGCTTTTACTGAGCGCTAATTAGGAATAGTTATGCAAAACATATTCGTTTTATTGCTAAGTGCTGATGCAGTATTGCGTGAGCAGTGGCGTGGTATAGATAATGCTGCCTATAAATTTGAGCAAGCGCAAACATTGTCGCAAGCACAGCAATGGCTAGCCGCTTACAGCGGTGGTTTGATAATGGTAGATGCGGCCTTGGTAGATTTAGCCGATGCGCAGTGGCAACAGCTTTTTGCTAACCCTGCGGCTACGGTATTAGTGGGTAGTCTGAACCCTTCAGACCCAGAAGGTCAGAAAATGATTGTGGCGGGTGCCAAGGGGTATTTCCATGCTTATAGTCCAGTCACAGTGCTTGATACCATGCTGCAACAGGTACACGCTGGTAATATTTGGGTAGGGCAACGCTTATTGAGTCGTTTATTAAGCCAAGTGTCTGCAAAACTGTCTGCAGCAGCACCTACTCCTGCCACCGCTTGGCAGCAAGGCTTAACGCCTAGAGAAATTGAAGTGGCGCAGCGCGCCGCCTTAGGGCATACCAATGCCCTCATTGCAGAGGATTTGGGCATAACGGAGCGTACTGTACGGGCGCATTTAAGTGCTGTGTTTGAGAAGTTACAAGTGGCTGATAGATTGATGTTGGCGTTGAAGGTGCATGGGGTTGGGTAGGATGTTTTTTTTGACTAATGATGTAACGGATTGTTATGCTTGAAAATATTAAGAACTTAGTAGCAGAAAATGCTAAACCAGTTAATTTAAACGGCCAGCCTTGCATCTCTTTATTTATATCACTATCCAATGGCAAGCAACGCGCTTCTGCCCATCACGTTAAGGCTCAGACCTTTGCGGAAGCGTGGGGTCAGTTAGAGGATTATTGGAGTAACTGGGTAGAAGTACATGGGCAAAGCGCATCTTGGCTTCGTGTAGATTGGACGCAATCCGTTAGAAAAACTTCTCTTAAGCAGCTAAAGCTTTGGCTTGAAAAGGTTAAACGCAATTACTTTAGATACGGTTTAGTCATAGGCGATGCAGGACAGTATGCTTTTACCGAGCAGGAACTCAATGCGAATGCCATGCTTTATGGTGGAGTGAAATTTCCTCATGTAGTAGTAAATGAAAATAATTTCTCTATTTACGCTAAGAAAAAATATAAAAACTTTGATTTTGAGTTCAGTGATACCGATGACGTTTGGATGTTAGATAATACGGGAGCATTTATCTCAGAAAAAGAAGGTCCCTTTCTATTACATCCCAAAGGGCGAGATGCAGGTCGCCGTATTATAAATAAGTTAGACACGAATGATGTTTTTGATTTAATTGAATCAAGTAGTCAGTATTTAGCAGGTCAAGTACAAGAAACGGGCGAGTTTCACTATGGCTGGCATCCTTGTTTTGATAGAGAAATTAATTTTTATAATACCTTAAGGCATGCTTCTACTACTTACTCCATGATAGAGGCGTATGAGCTTACGCAGACTGTAGAGTTGAGAGCAGCCATTGATCGTAGTCTTTATTATTTAATAGATACGTTTGTTAAGAGAGTAAAAAATAAAAATAACCAAAACATTGCCTTCTTAGTCGAGTACAAAGAAAAAGAAATCAAGTTAGGAGCAAATGGAGTATTGATTTTAGCTCTATGTAAATATACAGAGGTTTTTTCTGATAATAAATATCTTGAATTGCTAGAGCAACTGGCTTTAGGCATAAGTTTTATGCAAGACAACGAAACGGGGAGGTTTAAGCATGTTTTAAATTATCCTGATTTTTCTGTTAAAGATGAGTTCAGAATTATTTACTACGATGGCGAAGCCGCTTTTGGTTTAATGCGCTTGTATGGTATTACCAAAGATGAAAGGTGGCTGGTTATAGTAGAAAAAGCGTTTGATTATTTTATTGCTGCAGAGCATTGGAAGGCGCATGATCACTGGTTGAGCTATTGTGTTAATGAGTTAACGTTATATAAATCCGATGAGAAATACTATAGGTTTGGTATTCAAAATGTAGCGGGTTATTTGGATTTCGTAGCCACTAGAATTACGACTTTTCCTACGCTATTAGAATTGATGATGGCTGCAGAAAGAATGGTATGCCGTTTACAGGAGTCTGATGAATATGCTTATTTGCTTGAAGAGTTAGATATAGGTGCTTTTTATGAGGCGTTAGAAAAGCGGGCACATTATTTATTGAATGGTTATTTTTGGCCTGAAATAGCCATGTATTTTGCCAACCCTAAGCGTATTGTTGGTAGCTTTTTCATTAGACACCATTCTTTTAGAGTGCGGATTGATGATGTGGAGCATTATTTATCGGGGTTTGTGGCGTATTGGAAGTATTTAGAGAGTAAAAAGACGGATCTGCTCTCCTCAAAGGGGTTAAAAGAAGCCACCGGAGGAGAATGGGTTATTGAGCCAACTAAGGATTGGAAAGCCTCTGGTATCTGTATACATCTGTCAATATTCAAAGCAGGTCATGTATTAATAGCTCGCGGGAAACGTCATAATAGTTATTTGTCTGATTCGGTTATTAAACAGCTAATTGAAAAAAAAGCTTCAGCAATTATCTGTGTTGATCCTACTCCCTATCTGGATTTTGGTGTACCTGTGCTACAAGTTAGGGATGTGAGAGCTGCTACTTTAGCTTTAGGACAAGAGGCTAGAAACAGATTTACAGGGAAGGTTGTAGGTATTACGGGTAGCGCAGGGAAAACTACAACTGTAGCAATGATGGCTCATGCTTTATCGCAGTTTGGTATTGCTGGTGCAACGCAAAAAAGTGCTAATTTGCCAATTGGAATTGCATGGAATCAGGTCAATATGCCTAAAAATGCTATCTATTGGGTAGTAGAAATGGCGATTGGAAATATGGCAATAAATACGGAGCTAGTTATGCCACAAGTGGCTATCATTACAAATATAGCACCGGCTCATCTTGTATATCATAAAGACACTCAAACCATAGCAGAGAAAAAATCATTAATAATGGATGCTATGCCATCGAATGGAACGTTAGTTCTTTTTGGTGAAATACTTCATAAAGATATATTTTTATTTAAAGCCAAAGAGAAAAATCTTAAAGTTATTACTTATGGTGAAAATAAACAGAATGATATTCAGCTCTTAGGGATGGTAAATAGTAAGGTTAAGGTTAGATTTTGGGATGATCTTTATGAGTTTGATATAGGTCTAGTAAATAAACATATGGTACTAAATGCCTTAAGTGTATTTGCTTCTTTAAGTGCATTAAAGCTAGACTGGAAAGCGAATTTAGAAGTTTATCAAAAATTTCAAAGCTTAGAAGGGCGTGGCGAGATTACAGAAATAGATTTTAATGGTAGATTAATTACTGTTTATGATGAATCTTATAATGCTAACCCTATTTCTATGAAAGCAGCTATTGAATCTATGAGTAATATTAAAAATCCACAAAATAAATTTTTAATATTAGGTGATATGATGGAGCTAGGGTCTAATGAGGTTTTATATCATAATAATTTAAAAGAAATAGTTTTAAGATCTAAGCCAAATAAGTTAATTCTTTGTGGAAATTTAATGAGAAATTTATGGAGTAATATTGAGTATTGCAGTGATTTTTCTTCTATTAGAAAAAAATGGTACTCATCTACTAATGAAATTATAGATAATATTGATGATTGGGTAGAAGATCAAGATCATATTATGATGAAAGCATCTAACTCTATTGGATTTAATAAAATTATTGAATATATAAAAAAACAGAATTTTAAATGATTTTCCCCTTTTTTATCTCAACTTTCCCCCACATCCTCTTCGCCTCCCTCTCCTTCATTCTCTCCCGAATCTCCTTCCTGTTAGCAATGGTTCTACCCTGGAAAATATTGGCGGTAGCGTCCGGGATAGGATCTGCGTATTTTAATGCGTTGAATTTTTTTGATGGTTATGCTGAAAAGCAGCAGGTGACTTATTTAGGTGGGGTGGTGGTTGCGCTATTTACTATTCACTTGGTGCTGGATTTTGTATTTGATTACTTAGTGAATAAAGGGGCGAGTAAGGCGATTGAGAGAAGTAATAAAGAAGGGGTTTTTAATAACTATCGAAGTTTTGCTAAAAGAATCTATAAATATTACGTTACTTTTTTTGCGGCTTTTCTTTATACCGTTCTAGCTTTTATTTTATTAGCATTCTTTTACCCTTCTTTAATATTAAATTTCGTTTTATATGGTTTTGCTACTTTTCTTCTAGTGTTAGTTTGTTTGCGTGTGTTTAGATTGAAGGTTGATGAAAGGTCCAGTTGGCTACCCGTTTTTTATAAAGTTTGGTGGCACGTTGGTTTTGTGCTTGCTTTGATTTGGGCGATTACCGATTATTGGCAAGGGACTATGCCAGTACTTTTGATTACTTTTTTATCTTTGCTTTTATATAGACAGGGCTTAGTCATGATTACTGTTATGGCTAATAACGGACAGCAAATATATAGAAATAGGGTGCGAGCAGGGCAAATATTTTCTACCTTACCTAATAGTAAGTACCAAATTAAGGCTGAGCTGAATGTTGAATTTGAGCAGCTAGTTACACAAATAGAGCAGCAAAGCTGGCTTGCGGAAATCTGTAGAGAAAGATTTCCTGATCTACAAAACAGTCAATTAAATAAAATCTGTCACTTAGTTGAAGCTGGAAACGTAGCGTATATAACAGTAGCCCCTCAGAGTGAGGAGCTAGCGGACGGCTTATTGATTAAGCTTTTTAATACGAATCGCGAAGCATTGGCGGAGCAAGAAATAGCTTTATTAAAGTCGGCTGATACTAGTTGGCCTTTTATAACCCTATTAGAAGATAGAAAAATTAATAATTATCCAGCTTTTATTTGCTGCTGGCCTGTGGGTAGTGTCTGGTTACAAGAGAGTGAGCGCAATACCATCGCACCAGAGCTAAGAAAAAAATTACTGCTCTGCGATTTACCGGAGAATGTGATTATGCTTTATAAGCATTCGCAAGCTGGGCTATTAGATAGGGTAAACAATGTACTGTGGGAGCATTTACAAGCGTACTCAGGAGCTAATGCAGATAAGATTAATTGGGATGGCTTGCCAGCTATATTGAGTAAGTTATTGCCAAAAATTGAGAGAATGCCAAAGCAGCTGAGTTTAGGTTCTCTTAATAGTCGTATGACGTTGGGTTCCAAAGAGGATCCTAGAATTGCAAATGTAACGCGTTGGGCCTGGGAGCCTGTGGGGGCTGCCTGGCCTCTTAATTGTTTAAAGCAACTTGATACGGCTTTGGAAGAGACGGCTAAAGAGCGGGTTGAGTTGGTTAAGGTAGATCCAGAAATGGCGAAGCTTGTAGCGCGACTCTATGAGTTTGAGCGGCGCTATCATAATAAAAATTATGCTGGGGCTGTGAATGTGTTAAGTAATTTATTGAACCACTTTGCAGAGTTGTGCTCCAAAGATAAAGATAAAGATAAAGATAAAGATAAGGGGTGTGTTAAAGATGCATAAACTGCGATTAATTTTAACTACACTATTAGTCGTGTTTTTTTCTACCTTTGCCATAGCTGAAGATGGTGGTTGCAAAACCTTAATATTCAAAGAGCTTAATCACCTACCTCATACTGTTGAGTCTTACCCATTTAGAGTGTGGTACGCCACAGAGGGTAAAAATGCAGTTAAAAATACAACTGTTATTGATGATTTATTGCTGCAGCTTCATACTGCTGATAAGTACTTTTCTCAAGAATTGAAATTGACACCTCCCTTGTTGCAGCCTCGATATAAACAGGCTGAGTACATCGATGTGTATATGGTGGAGATGAAAAGAGGAAATGGTGTAGCTTTTGATGAAGTGATTGCTGAAAAAGGCAGTAGAGAGGCGGATAGTTATTCTTGTGGCATAAAAATGCATATAAACAGCGAATTACAGCCAAGTCGTAATGTCACGCCAGCGCATGAGTTATTTCATTTGTATCAGTACGCGAACTCCATGTTTAAGGCACGTTGGTACCTAGAAGGGATGACTAGGTGGGTAGAGCAGGCTTTTAGAGGCGTGAGTACTACAGATAAAAAAGGCGTAGTGCCTAATAGCTGTATGGATGTTTTTGATGAATCTTATACGGCTGCACGTTATTGGCGAGATCTAGCACAAAGGCAGCAAGCGGAAGACATTATCATTTCTGATGATTATTTGGATTTGCATTATTCGGATGGTGGACCTGTGTTTGCAACTGATACATTTAAAAATGGTGCTGCTGTACAGGCTATTTTTGATGACTTATCTAAAGAGAGCCATAGAGCCTCCCTAGAAAATAGTCTACCTATCTATAGGTGGCCTGAGAAAGTACAGCGTTCGGCGCAATTTAATGAGGCTATATGCAGTGCAATTGAGTAGTTTTTAACTCGGTTTAATTATTATTTTTTGAACCTTATAAACCTATTGGCCGCACCGCCAATAGGTTTTTTTTATACTTTTTGCTACATTCAATCCATATAAAAATATTTGCAAAACACATCAGGAATCAAAAATGGCTACAGTCTTAGTTAACGAAGTGGTTGGTACGGCATGGGTTGTGAATGCTGATGGCAGCAGAACTCAAATCCGTCAGGGTATGGAAATCCCAGAAAATGCTGAAATCATTACAGAAAGCGGTGCTAGGGTTGTACTAGCTGCTGATGATATGCCTGAGTTCACGATTGGTGAAGGTCGTGAGTTTGCGCTGGCTCCTGATGTGTTTGATGTCAATGTAGATGCCTTTGGTGCTGCAGTAGATGGTAGTCAGCCTGTAGATCCTGATGTAGCCAGAGTTTTAGCCGCGCTTGAAGAAGGTGGGGATATTTTTGATGAGCTTGAGGCTACTGCTGCGGTCGCGGGTGGTACTGCAGGCGGTGGAGATGGCGCGGGTGGTAGTAGTTTTACTCGTCTTATGTCCATCGTAGAGCCTACTACTCCTTTAGCTCTTGCTTATCCTAGTCCTACTGTTGAGTTTCCTGAAACGCAGATATTAGGTGGTACAACGCCAGACGCTTTAGCTGCAGCTGATGCTGAAAACACGCCTTTTGACCCAGACGATATTTTTGATCCTAATGAAGATATAGACGACAGCGATGCCGATGCGGATGCGGATGCGGACGCCGACGCTGATGCTGATGCTGATGCTGATGCGGATGCTGATGCTGATGCCGATGCGGATGCTGACGCCGATGCGGATGCGGACGCCGATGCGGATGCTGACGCTGATGCTGATGCCGATGCCGATGCCGATGCTGATGCTGATGCTGATGCGGACGCTGACGCTGACGCCGATGCGGATGCCGATGCTGATGCTGATGCTGATGCTGATGCTGATGCTGATGCTGACGCCGATGCGGATGCTGACGCCGATGCCGATGCGGACGCCGATGCGGATGCTGACGCGGATGCGGACGCGGATGCCGATGCGGACGCCGATGCTGATGCCGATGCGGATGCGGACGCGGATGCGGATGCCGACGCCGATGCCGATGCCGACGCCGATGCGGATGCTGATGCCGACGCGGATGCGGATGCTGATGCCGACGCGGATGCTGATGCGGATGCTGATGCCGATGCCGACGCTGACGCGGATGCTGATGCGGATGCGGATGCTGATGCTGATGCGGATGCTGATGCGGACGCCGATGCTGATGCTGACGCCGATGCGGATGCCGATGCCGATGCCGACGCCGACGCCGATGCTGATGCTGATGCGGATGCTGATGCCGATGCGGATGCCGATGCCGATGCTGATGCTGATGCAGATGCCGATGCTGACTCCGACAGTGACTCCGATGGTGAAGAAATTACCATCACTATCACTGGTAGTGAGGTGAGTGAGATTAAAACCGGAACATCCACCGGTGATGTGGTTATGGGTCAAGTAACCATTAAACTAGACAAGCCAGCTAGCAACGACATCACTTTAAGTTTGAAAAATGAAACCACCGGAAAAACTCAGGAAGTCACTATTTCTGCAGGTGAGTCCTCAGTAACTGTTGCTGTTGAAACCTCTCGAAAGGATGATTATTACAAGCAGGGCGAGACCAAAGAGGAAATTACCGTTACAGCTCAAGAGCCTGAAAGTGGCAATATCACTATCAAGGGTGAAGCAGCAATTATTATTAATGATGATGTTGACCCAGTTGGAGTCACCATTAAAGCAGCCGAAACCACTGAAACAGTAGTCAACAAGGACAATTTAGAAAATAATGCTGGATTTACCGTTAAGGCTAAAGACCCGGATGGTAAGGATGCTAAGATTTCTACGCATAGTAGTCCTTCAGGCTTTGGCGTATTGAGTAAGGATGAGCTAGGACATATAGGCCAAACAGATAAAGTGCACAGCGGTCACACCAGTGAGATAGGTGTTGTTAGCGATGGTAAGGGCGGATGGCTAAGTGAGTCCATAGAAGTTGATTTTGCTAATCACATTAGCACTTTAGATGTGGCTTTTGCATGGCGCCATAACGGTGAAACAGCCCGCGTGGATTTTTACGATGGCGAGACCTTTGTAGGACATGCTCTGGTGAAAGGAGGTGGCACAAATACAGAGGCTGTTGTGGAGTATTTTGATGAAAAAGGTGTGTTAAAACACAGTGAGGCTGTTCAAGGTGGCACGGATGATGTGGACCTGGTTTACACCTTTAAGCCAGCGAGTGATGTGGCTTTTAACAAAGCCATATTTAGCGCTGAGGGCCAAGGCAGTGATTACCTCATTCACTCCATTAAATATCAAGAGATTTTGGATGGCGATAGCACCACCATTGTGGGCAGTAACGAAGTGGCCTTTCAGATTGAAACATCTCATGCTCCTGACCCAGATTGGATAGCAGCAGGTAATACGCCAACAGCGTACGTGGAGATCAAAGACTCCACCGGCAAAGAAGTATTTGGCGCCTTGGTTACTCTTGATGAAAGGGGGAAAGCGACCGTTACCGTGAGAACCGATGGTACTGTTGATTTAACGGCCACGGTAACTGATGTTAAAGGTAACTTTGAGGCGGTGAATTATGATCAGAGTTCTGTATCTATAAAAGGCCATCTCACTGCAGAAGCTAGTGATGACAACATCAATGTTACTGAAGATATCGATTACGTTTTAAAGCCAGATGATTTTGGTGATGATAACAAAAATGTAGCCCAAATTAAATTCGGTGATATGCCACAAAACGGTGGGCTTTATATTGTTAAAACACAATATGAAGGGGCAATGAATGATAAGGCTGAATACACTGATGATAGCACCGGTAAGGTTTTTGTTCAGTTGAGTAAAGGGGACATCGTTGATATTGCGGGTGTTAAAAATGGCAATGTGATTTTCAAACCCCATCTTGATACCAGCGATAGTGGTGAGTTTACTTTCAGCGTGAGCAATGGCAATGGTAACTTTACCGAGGATTACACTACGTCTATTACCATCAAAGCCGTCACAGACATTCCTGTGGCAACGGTAGAGATCGGTACGCCTGAAGGTCAGGTGCAGAAAATAGATGTCAGCACAATAAATGTGGGCAACAAGCTTCAGAATTTCAAAATCGAAGCCATGAATAGGAAGTCTGCTGATAGTGAGTGGAAGTCTGCTGAGCTTTCGATTATTGAGTTTGATGAAAGCGTAGCGAAGGGTGAAGTGAATGGCTTTGGCGTCGCAGGGAAAGCGAATGCGGATAATAATAGTGAAGCAAAAGCTGAAATAGACTCCAATGAAAAAATAGTAATTACTTTTGACAAGCCTGTGACTGACCTAGCGGTTAAGTTTTCTTGGTTAGCTGCTAATGAGGATGCCAAATATACGGTGTTCGATAAGGCTGGTAATGAGCTAGGTAGCCGTACTATTAAGGGGCAGACTGATAAAATTGATCCAATCCACAAAATCTCTGATGAGTTTCCAGGACAGGAAATTGGTCGCGTAGAGTTTACTTCCCCGGGTAAGGATGATGATTACGTTATTCATGAGATTTCTTACACCGTACCTAGCAAATCGACCTACCCCGTAGCCATCACAGCTACTACCGGCGATACCGATGGCTCTGAAAGCATCACTGCTGTGGTGGTTGGCGTGCCTAAAGGCGCTGAGATTTCTCATGGTACTTTGCTTGCCCCAAGAAAGGGTGATACGGAAGGCTTTGATTATTATGAGTTGCCGCTACAGAGTAATCAAGGTTATACCGTCACACCTACTGAAATAGATGGGGTGGTTAGAGGGATAAAGATAGAGGGTGTTACTGTTACCTTACCGGTAGATCAGGATCTAACAGTTGAAGTGACTGCTACCGCCCAAGATGGTGTGAGCTCTGATTTTGTAAACTCTGAGGTAGTAACGGGTTTTGTTAAAGGTGATGATAGCGGTATTAGCAATGATGCTAGCGAAGAGAATTCCTCACCTGAGAAGTCAATTGAAATTGCATCTCACCATGGTTTTAATGGGAATGACTTTTTCAACAAGGGAAACATACAAAACGGAAATCCTGAGCTTAAGCTTGATAGTCCGAGCCAAAGGGTGACGATACAAAAAGAAGGCTTTGGTATTCATGGAAATCTAAACAATGGAAATGGGGGTAAGTCTGATAGCCAAGGTCTTGATAGTAATGAAACTTTAGTCCTGAAATTATCAAGTACCGTATCTGAGGCAACGTTTCAAATAAAGAGTGATGGTAATGGATCAGCTACTGGTCACGTTACCGTTACCGCTAAAGATGGCGCTGAGTTCATGTATGTGGCTTTTGATGCTAAGGGTAGTGGCAATGCGAGTGATGCTGGGTTCTTTGTCAAGCCAGTAAATGCTGTCGTTGATGGTAATGACATTAATTTTGCCCCTGCTGTTGAGCCTATGATGTTCTTAGGTGAAAATGAAAAAACGATGGACAGTTCAGTTTTAAATAAGGTTTTCAGTGAGAAAGACTCAGGCTTTGAAGATCTGGTGGGAACTGAGAATGATGACATCTTCGTTTGGGGAGAAGGACATACAGGTACGGATACCATTCTTAACTTTGGTACTGGTAAAGAGGGAGATGCTAATGGTGGAGATAAGTTGGACTTCTCTGCCTTACTAAGTGATGTTGATGAGAATGCTGATATCACTGAGTTCCTCAGTATTAAAGAAAGTGGTGCTGATACGGTGATTGATGTTAAAGGTCAAGACGGGGTTACTAAGCAAACCGTTACTCTAAAAGACGTTGCCTTATCAGACTTAACCGATGGCGGTACTTCCGATGACATGATTAAAAATATGATCGAAAGCGGTAAGATTAATATCAACGGCAGCGATATCTAATCTTTCCCCTCTAATCTGTTAACCTTCCTAAAACCACCCAGCCAACTATAGTAATATACAAGGCTGTGTGGTTTTTTTAACTGTTTTCTATGCAACTATTTAAACGCCCAATCCTCAAGACGATGACAGCCCTGCTGCTGCTCATCGCTTTTTTGCTTGTGCCTTTAGCCAGTGCATTAGATCTTAACGAACAACAAATCAAACAAACCGCCCAGCGCAAATACGGCGCGAAGGGTGTGCAAAATGTGGATAAATGGCTCACTAAAATGGTGAGTCTACAAAGTCTGCCCGAAGAGCAGCAGTTGAAAGAAATTAACAGCTTCTGGAATAGAATTGCTCTAGGTGGTGAAGACATTGATATTTGGGGCGTGGAAGATTATTGGGCCTCCCCTTTAGAAACCTTAGGCCGAGCGCAGGCAGACTGTGAAGATTACGTCATAGGTAAATATTTTTCCCTAATACGCTTGGGTGTGCCTGCTGATAAACTACGGCTGATTTATGTGCGTGCTAATGTAGCAGGAAGCAGCATTGCTCACATGGTATTGGGTTATTATCCGCAGCCCAATGCAGAACCTTTACTGTTAGATAATTTAACGGGATTGATACGCCCAGCCAGTCAGCGTCCTGATTTAACTCCCGTTTTTAGTTTTAACTCTGAAGGTGTCTACGTCAGTGGTAGCGCGCCTAGCTCTGTTGATCGCATTAGTCGTTGGCGAGGCCTTTTAGATAAAATGCGCAATGAGGGCTTTACGCCCTAAACCATAAGGTCATAAAACCATGTCATTATTAAAACAGCTACTTCTTAGTGTCAGTCTGGCTATTTTGATTATTTTAGGCGGAACGCTTTGGCTGAGTGTAGACTCTGCGCGTAGTTATTTAAATACTCAGCTACAAGCCCAGACTGACTCCGCAGCGACGTCATTGGCACTTACCTTGTCTCAGCCTTCTAATCAGGACCCGGTGACACAAGAGTTAATTATTATGGCTCAGTTTGATTCGGGGCAGTTTAGCCGGATTGCGCTACATGATCCCGCAGGGGTTTCACTACTCAATCGTCAGACAGAGGGCGACTCTAAGGGGGATGCTCCCCAGTGGTTCACTCGTCTGTTGCCCGTACTGGTTGCCGAGAGTGCCGCTCAGGTCAGTGATGGCTGGCGTCAGGTTGGGCAGGTGTACTTGCAGGCCGATGCGACTTATGCTCGTGATACGTTATGGCATAGTTTTACCCGTTTGGTGGTCTGGGTGTTAGGGGCCGGAGTGGTTTGGGCGGTGTTTGTTTTGTTTTTGATACGTTGGCTACGTCGAATGTTACATGATGATGTGACCTTGCAGCTCAAAGCCTTAACCCACCATGACCCCAGTTCAGTACAGTCAACTCATAAGTCGCATAAAAAATCCACCTTTTCTGAGCTGTCCGAAGTCACGCAGGCCATCGCTTCTGCTCGAGAAAGTATATTACTCACAACCGAAGAGCAGCATGCCAAAATTGAGTCTTTAGAAATTGAGTTGAATCAAGATGCTGTCACTGGTTTGGTTAACCGTAAATACTTTGTCAACGAGCTACGAAGACAGTTGGAAAACGCCCAATCTAAGGGAGGTTGGCTATTTTTGTTTAGACAGCGTGATTTAGCTGAAATTAACCGTATTATGGCCAGATCGAATGTAGATGAGTGGTTGCGTAGTCTCAGTGAGCAGCTACAAGTCGTATTGCAGCGTTATGGCTCAGAGCCAAGTCAGTTTACCTTAGCTCGTTTAAATGGATCTGATTTTGTGATCTTGGGTACGGATGTTGAGGCTGCAGTTATGCAGCAACTCGTCAAAGAGGTCCAGACTATTTTACGTCAGCAACGGATTCAATTTTCTGATGGTGCCTTTTGTCGTTGGGCGATGGCGCAAACCGACTTTAAGTCCGGTCAGTTTTTAGCTCATGTGTTAGGTCGATTGGATCAGGCGTTGATGCGTGCCGAAAGTGCAGGGCATAACTTGGTCGAGCAGTTAACGAGTGATCAGGTTGCTGACAGTGCAGATCAACCTAAAGGGGGAGAGACACAGTGGCGGGCAATTATTCAAGAGGGGCTAATCCATAATCGGTTTAGCCTGCACTTGCAGACAACGGCCTTTAAACAGCAACAGTGGCACGAGGCGACGTTACAGTTACAGTCTACTCCTACACAAAATGATCTGCTGTTAGGCTATCAGTTTATGCCGGTTGCAACACGATTGGGTTTATCTGGTGTCTGTGACCTAAGAGCATTCGAGCTTGCCTTAGACTGGTTGGCGAAGCATCCTTCTGAGCGTTTGATTATGCGTGTTTCGCTCTCTTCCATTACTCAGGATAGTTTTAGCGAGCAAGTCGCAAAACAGTTTGCTATAGCTGGCCTAGAAAACACACAACGACTATATATAGAGTTAGACGCGTACTCATTAGTTAGTGAGCCGGTGGCCGTATCATCCTTTGGGGTGATGGTAGATGAATATCACGTTAAGCTAGGTGTGCGTAGGGCGCTCAGTTTGCCCCGTGTACTTCTGGATTTAACTATGTACAAAGCCGCTTATTTACGCACACAGGTTTCAGAGTTACTTGAAATCACGCAAAAAACAGGTGGTAATATTATGCTCCGCAGCGCTTTAGATATCGCCAAACAGGCGGGGGTTACTTTTGTGCTACTGGGTAATAGCGCCGAACTTTCAGCAACTACACGTCAAATGTTGCAGGAATACGGCATAGGTGCAGAATAAGTGTTTTTAAGCTTGCTTAATCTATTTAATTTGCTAAAATAGGTGGCTTACTTGATTTAAAAATAGTTTTTACTAGACAAACAAGTAAATTAAAACACACGTTTTGTTTCTCGCAAGATTTCAACCCAGGGTTCGGCGCAAGGCTACTACAACTAATTGGTGTGGTTACAACGTCGAATCTGACGGGACCAAAACTGGTTGCGTTGCTTGGTAGATATATGTCGTACCAGGTTGTGCAGTTAAGTTGGAACAGGAAAAATCATGATTCAAATGCAGACCACGCTGGATGTGGCCGATAACACTGGTGCGCGCTCCGTAATGTGCATCAAGGTGTTAGGTGGCTCCAAGCGCCGTTATGCCGCTATCGGTGACATTATTAAAGTCACTGTTAAAGAAGCGGCCCCGCGCGGACGCGTCAAAAAGGGCGAAATTTACAACGCTGTGGTAGTTCGTACTGCCAAAGGTGTTCGCCGTAAAGACGGTTCGTTGATTAAATTTGGTGGCAATGCTGCCGTTTTGCTTAATGCAAAACTCGAACCCATCGGCACTCGTATCTTCGGACCGGTTACGCGCGAATTGCGTACCGAAAAGTTCATGAAGATCGTGTCGTTGGCACCCGAAGTACTATAAGGAGCCTGGGATATGCAAAAAATCCGTAAAGGCGACGAAGTCATTGTACTTACCGGTCGCGACAAACGTCGACGTGGCACCGTGTTAAATGTTAATGGCGACCTAGTTGTGGTCGAAGGCATTAATGTTGCTAAAAAACACGTTCGTCCAAACCCTATGGCTGGCGTACAAGGTGGCATCGTAGATAAAACCATGCCTATTCACATCTCTAACATTGCTTTAGTTAACCCCGAAACCAATAAAGCTGAACGCGTTGGTTTTGATGTTGTTGACGGCCGCAAAGTGCGTGTATATCGCTCCAACGGTAAAGTCGTTGGCGCTAAGGCATAAGGGACGACATCATGGCACGTTTACAAAAATTCTACCGTGATAACGTAGTAGCTGACTTACAAAAAGAGTTCAACTACGAAAGCATCATGCAGGTACCTCGCATCACCAAAATCACCCTAAACATGGGTGTGTCTGAGGCCGTAGCCGATCGTAAAGCGATCGAACACGCCACCGAAGACATGGCAAAGATTGCAGGTCAAAAACCGATCATCACTAAAACTCGCAAAGCTATTGCTGGTTTTAAAATCCGCGAAGATTACCCAATTGGCTGTAAAGTCACATTGCGTGGTCGCCGTATGTACGAATTCCTAGATCGCTTGATCGCTGTGGCTCTACCACGCGTTCGCGACTTCCGTGGTATTCCTGCACGTGCATTTGATGGCCGCGGTAACTTCAACTTAGGGGTAAAAGAGCAAATCATTTTCCCTGAAATTGAATACGATAAAATTGACGCAGTTCGTGGTTTGAACATCAGTATTACCACTACTGCCAAGACCGACGAAGAAGCCAAAGCGCTACTAACCGCTTTCAGCTTCCCGTTCCGTAACTAAGGGGCGATGACGTGGCAAAACTATCACTCATCAATCGCGATCTAAAACGCGCAAAACTGGTTGAAAAATACTCCGCTAAGCGCGCTGCGCTAAAAGCGATTATCGACGATCAGTCTAAGTCCGACGAAGAACGTTATCAGGCACGCTTGGATCTACAACAACTTCCTCGCAATGCCAACCCAACACGTTTGCGTAATCGCTGCGTTGTGACTGGGCGTTCTCGCGGTGTTTACAAACAATTCGGTTTAACTCGTCATAAGATCCGTGAAATGGCCCTAAGTGGCGAAATTCCCGGTATGACCAAGGCTAGCTGGTAGGAGAAATCACATGAGCATGAGCGATCCAATCGCCGACATGTTGACCCGCGTTCGTAACGCACAAATGGTCAGCAAAAAGTCGGTATCCATGCCCTCCTCGAAGCTTAAAGCTGCTATTGCAGCTGTGCTAAAAGACGAAGGCTATATCGAAGAATTCCAAGTTTCTGGCGATAAAAAACCAGTATTGGAAATCACCCTAAAATATTACGCTGGACAACCCGTAATCGAGCGCATCGATCGCGTGTCGCGTCCTGGTCTACGCATCTACAAAGGCAGCAACAGCATTCCTCAGGTCATGAACGGCCTAGGTGTTGCGATCGTGTCCACCTCTCATGGTGTTATGACTGATCGCAAAGCACGCGCTACCGGCGTGGGCGGCGAAGTCCTCTGCTACGTGGCATAAGGAGAAGTACAATGTCACGTATTGCTAAATACCCAGTCGCACTGCCTACAGGCGTAGAAACAACCATCGCAGAAGATCAAATCACTGTTAAAGGCCCTCGTGGTACTTTAGTTCAGCCTTTGACTGGCGATGTAACTATCGAGCTAGTCGATGGTCAGTTAACTTTTGTTGCTGCCAATGACAGCCGTCATGCTAACGCAATGTCTGGTACCGTACGTTCCTTAGTGAACAACATGGTAACTGGCGTAAGCGCTGGTTTCACACGCAAACTATTATTAGTTGGTGTGGGTTTCCGTGCTCAACTCCAAGGCAGTGCTGTTAAGCTCCAATTAGGTTACTCTCACGACATCGTGCATGAATTGCCCGCTGGTGTAACAGCTGAATGTCCAACCCCAACAGAAATTCTGTTGACCGGTGCAGACAAACAGGTTGTTGGTCAGTGTGCTGCTGAAATTCGCGCTTACCGTCGCCCTGAACCCTACAAGGGTAAAGGTGTACGCTACGCCGAAGAGCATGTAGCCTTGAAAGAAACCAAGAAGAAATAATCGCACAGGCAAGGACGAATTATGGACAAGAAACAATCTCGTTTGCGTCGTGCAGTGGCAACTCGCAAGAAAATTGCCGAGTTACGCGTACATCGCCTGGCGGTACACCGCACCAATCTGCACATTTACGCCAACATCATCTCTCCCGAAGGCGACCGCATTTTGGTCAGTGCCTCCTCGGTGGAACCAGAACTACGCAAAGAGTTGGCCAATGGTGGCAACGTTGCGGCAGCTGCAATTATCGGCAAACGTGTTGCCGAGAAAGCCAAAGCTGCTGGTATCGAAACAGTCGCTTTCGATCGTTCGGGCTTCCGTTATCATGGCCGCGTGAAAGCGTTGGCCGACGCCGCGCGTGAAGCCGGCTTGAAATTCTAAGGAATTGTCAAATGGCTAAAGCACAAGGCAGACAAAATGCCGATCAGGAACGCGACGACGGCCTGCGTGAAAAAATGATCGCGGTTAACCGCGTCAGTAAAGTCGTCAAGGGTGGTCGCACCATGAGCTTCGCTGCACTAGCAGTAGTAGGCGATGGTGATGGCCGTATCGGGATGGGCAAAGGTAAAGCCCGTGAAGTACCCGTTGCTGTACAAAAAGCCATGGAACAGGCCCGTCGTGGTTTATTCCAAGTTGCTCTTAAAGACGGTACACTACATCACTCCGTAGTTGGTAAGCACGGTGCCTCCACTGTTCTTATCTCTCCAGCCGCAGAAGGTACTGGTGTGATCGCCGGTGGTCCAATGCGTGCTATCTTCGAAGTAATGGGTATACGTAACGTCGTAGCTAAGAGCCTAGGTTCCAGCAACCCGTACAACATGGTTCGTGCAACGCTAAACGGCTTGCGCGCTTGCTCCACACCGGCTGAGATTGCTGCTAAACGTGGCAAAACAGTTGAAGAGATTCTGGGGTAAATCATGGCACAGAAGCAAATCAAGGTTACACTCGTGCGCTCTGTTATCGGTACTAAGCAAGACCACCGCGACACCGTTCGTGGTCTAGGTCTACGCCGTGTTAACAGCAGCCGCGTTCTGGTTGACACTCCCGAAGTTCGTGGCATGATCCGTAAAGTGGATTACTTAGTCACTGTTTCGGAAGCCTAAAGGAATCGGCATGTCGCAAATGCAATTAAACACATTAAAACCTGCTGATGGCGCTAAACACGCTGCCCGCCGCGTTGGTCGCGGCCCAGGCTCCGGTTTCGGTAAAACAGCAGGTCGTGGTCACAAAGGTCAGAAATCTCGTTCTGGCGGTTACCACAAAGTTGGCTTTGAAGGCGGTCAAATGCCTTTGCAGCGTCGTCTACCTAAGCGCGGTTTTACTGCTCCTGGTGGTCACTTGCACGCAGAGATCCGTTTGTCTGATCTACAACGCTTGGACGTTGAGGAAATCGACATTCAGGTATTAAAGCAAGCTGGCGTAGTTGGTCAGCTCGTGCGTTACGCTAAAGTCATCAAATCCGGCGAGCTGTCCCGCAAAGTCGTATTGAAAGGCTTGCGTGCAACAGCTGGTGCCCGTGCTGCTATTGAAGCCGCTGGCGGGTCTTTGGCTGAATAAAAGGGGTCACGGTGGCTAAAGCACAGGCAAAGGGTAAGTCAGGTTCCGGTTACGCCGATTTAAAACGGCGTATTGTATTCCTGTTGCTCGCGCTGGTTGTTTACCGCTTGGGTACACATATTCCTGTACCAGGGATCAATCCAGACGCACTATCTGAACTGTTCCAACAAAACCAAAGTGGTATTTTGGGTTTGTTCAATATGTTCTCTGGTGGTGCGTTGCAGCGTTTCTCAGTGTTCGCACTGGGGATCATGCCCTACATTTCTGCATCAATTATCATGCAGCTTATGTCGGTGGTTGTGCCTACGCTCGAGGCAATCAAGAAAGAAGGTGAAGCGGGTCGTCGTAAGATCACCCAATACACTCGTTATGGCACTGTATTTCTTGCACTTTTCCAAGCAATTGGTATCTCTGTTGCATTGGAATCACAACCCGGTCTAGTCATAGATGCAGGGATGTTATTCCGCTTTACTACGGTCGTCACATTAGTTACAGGTACAATGTTCTTAATGTGGCTAGGTGAACAAATCACCGAGCGTGGTATTGGTAACGGTATTTCCATTATCATTTTTGCTGGTATTGTTGCAGGACTACCAGGCGCTTTAGGCGGTCTGTTAGACTTAGTGCGCACTGACGCAATGTCCATTATTTCGGCATTGTTTATCATTGCACTAGTAATCGCTGTAACGTACTTTGTTGTATTTGTCGAGCGTGGTCAACGTCGTATCACGGTCAACTACGCGAAACGTCAGGTAGGTAACCGTATCTATGGCGGACAAAGCTCGCACTTGCCGCTGAAGTTGAATATGGCTGGGGTAATCCCTCCTATTTTTGCATCGTCAATTATTCTACTTCCAGCTACAATTGCCAGTTGGTTCTCCACTACACCGGGTCTGGGCTGGTTACGTGATTTGGAAGCTGCGCTTTCACCTCGTCAGCCTTTGTACATCACGCTACTTTCAGCTTTGATTATATTGTTCTGTTTTTTCTACACGGCGTTGGTTTTCAATAGCCGCGAGACAGCAGACAATTTGAAAAAAAGCGGTGCATTTGTACCTGGTATACGTCCCGGAGAACAAACAGCTCGCTATATTGATCGCATCTTGTCCCGCTTAACTTTGGCAGGCTCGATTTATATCACTATAGTTTGTTTGGTTCCGGAGTTTCTGCAGATGCGCTGGAATGTACCGTTCTATTTTGGTGGTACATCCTTGCTAATTATTGTTGTAGTTACTATGGACTTCATGTCACAGGCGCAAGCCTACGTGATGTCTCAACAATATGACTCGTTGCTCAAAAAGGCTAACTTTAAAGGCACGGGTTTGCCTATGCGATAGAAGAAAATGGCAAAGGACGACGTTATACAAATGCAAGGTGAGGTCGTAGAAAACCTCCCTAACGCAACTTTTCGTATCAAGCTAGAAAATGGCCATATGGTGTTGGGCTACGTTTCGGGCAAGATGCGTATGCATTACATCCGGATTCTGCCGGGCGACAAGGTCACAGTGGAGCTCACGCCCTATGATCTTAGCCGAGCCAGAATTGTATTCCGCTCTAAATAAGCAGCGGCCGGTTTAAGAAAACTAGGAGTCAACCATGAAGGTAATGGCATCAGTTAAGCGGATTTGCCGCAACTGCAAAATCATTAAACGTCATGGCGTGGTACGTGTAATCTGCACTGATCCCCGTCACAAGCAGCGTCAAGGCTGATACGCCGAAACGCAACCGATTTAACAAGGAACTACCATGGCCCGTATTGCTGGCATTAATATTCCGCCGCATCAACACGCCGAAATCGGTCTAACCGCGATTTTCGGTATCGGTCGTACTCGCGCGCGTCAGATTTGTGACGCAGCGAGCATTGAATACTCCAAAAAGATCAAAGATCTTACCGACGCCGAACTAGAAGTAATTCGCGAACAGATTTCGGAGTTCAACGTTGAAGGCGATTTACGTCGTGAAGTCCAACTGTCAATCAAACGTTTGATCGACATGGGCTGTTATCGTGGGATGCGCCACCGTCGAGGACTGCCTGTGCGCGGTCAGCGTACACGCACCAACGCACGTACCCGTAAGGGACCACGTCGTGCAGCGCAATCTCTGAAGAAATAATCGAGGAATAGAAGATGGCTAAAGCTTCTGGCGCATCGCGCGCTCGTAAGAGAATCAGAAAGAGCGTCTCCGACGGCATTGCGCACGTTCAGGCGACCTTTAACAACACAATCATCACTATCACCGATCGTCAGGGCAATACATTGTCTTGGGCGACATCGGGTGGCGCAGGCTTTAAAGGCTCGCGTAAATCCACACCGTTCGCTGCACAGGTAGCCGCCGAAATGGCTGGCCGCACTGCAATGGAATACGGTATTAAAAACTTGGAAGTTCGCATTAAGGGCCCTGGCCCTGGCCGTGATTCGTCGGTTCGCGCGTTGAATGCTCTAGGTATTAAAGTTACCAGCATTTCTGATATTACGCCGATCCCGCATAACGGTTGCCGTCCTCCCAAGCGTCGTCGCATCTAAGGGGAAGATACGTGGCTCGTTATACTGGACCTAAATGTAAACTCTCACGTCGTGAGGGTACAGATCTATTCTTAAAAAGCGCTCGTCGCTCCTTGGACTCCAAATGTAAATTGGATTCTCGTCCAGGTCAGCACGGTCGTACCTCTGGTTCCCGTACATCTGATTACGGCTTACAGTTGCGCGAAAAGCAAAAACTAAAGCGTATGTACGGTGTTCTAGAGAAACAATTCCGTCGCTACTTCGTAGAGGCAGATCGTCGCCGTGGTAACACTGGTGAACTTTTGATTCAATTACTTGAATCACGCCTAGACAACGTAGTCTACCGCATGGGTTTCGGCTCTACACGCGCCGAAGCACGTCAGTTGGTAACTCACCGTGCAATCGAAATCAACGGTCGTACCGCTGATATCGCTTCCATGGCAGTTAAACCTGGTGACGTTATTACTATTCGTGAAAAAGCTCGTTCACAAACTCGTATTAAAGAGTCTTTAGAATTAGCTTCTAGCGTTGGTATGCCACAATGGGTAGAAGTCGATGCAAGCAAACTAAGCGGTGTTTTCAAACAAGTTCCTGATCGTGCCGACGTGGCCCGTGATGTGAATGAGTCGCTAGTTGTTGAATTGTACTCACGCTAATTAATAAAAAATCTTCGGATTTTTTGTTATATCACTCGGCCCACTTTCTTTATAGATGGTGGGCCTTGTGGTCTCTTACCGTTATACGGATTTCTATCATTCCATCAGCCTTATCGGTGTAACGAGCCGAGGGTATTGAAAAGGAAAATCTATGTCTCAAGCCTTTCTAAAGCCACGCTCTATCGAAGTCGAGGCCATTACTAAAAACCACGCCAAAGTCATCATGGAGCCTTTTGAGCGCGGTTATGGTCACACTTTGGGTAATGCGTTACGTCGCATTTTGCTGTCCTCCATGACAGGTTATGCTCCAACCGAAGTTCAAATCACAGGCGTTGTTCACGAGTACTCCACCATTTCTGGTGTACGTGATGACGTAGTAGATATCATGCTGAACCTCAAAGGCGTGATTTTCAAACTACACGGTCGCGATGAAGTCACTCTGACTGTGAATAAAACCGGTGCGGGCGAGGTTTATGCTCGCGATATCGAATTACCGCACGACGTAGAGATCATTAACCCGGATCACCATTTAGCCACGTTAACTGACGAAGGCAAATTGGAGATGCAGATTAAGGTTGAGCAAGGTCGTGGCTATGTACCAGGTAACGTACGTGCTTTGACTGAAGATCGTCAACATACGATTGGCCGTATTATTCTTGATGCATCTTACAGTCCTGTTCGTCGCGTTAGCTACGCCGTTGAAAACGCGCGTGTAGAGCAGCGTACTGACTTAGATAAATTGGTTTTAGACATCGAAACCAATGGTGTGTTGACTCCCGAAGAAGCCGTGCGCCAAGCTGCTCGTATTCTGATGGATCAAATCTCTGTTTTTGCTGCCTTGGAAAACGAAGAAGACACCTTTGAGACAACTGAACGTGCAACACCACAAATTGATCCTGTGTTGTTACGCCCTGTTGACGATCTAGAGCTAACCGTTCGTTCTGCAAACTGCTTGAAAGCCGAAAATATTTACTACATCGGTGATCTTATCCAGCGTACAGAAAACGAATTGCTTAAAACGCCAAACTTGGGCCGTAAATCCCTCAATGAAATCAAAGAGGTATTGGCTGCACGTGGTTTGACATTAGGTATGAAACTAGAAAACTGGCCTCCGCTAGGTCTAGAGCGTCCTTAATGCGCTAAAAAAACGACAGAATGGCTATAGCTGACGAATAAATCGTGTTATAGTCTTCTGTCTTTTGCCGATCTGACCCGCAGATTTCATCTGAAAGAAGAGTCAGGGTAGGTTGTAGAGCAGATTGCTGCCTACACAAATTAGATTCACTTAATATATAGGATAATTATCATGCGTCATCGTCATGGTTTACGTAAACTAAATCGCACAAGCAGCCATCGTTTGGCTATGTTCCGCAATATGTCTGTATCTTTGATCGAGCACGAAGCCATCAAAACGACATTGCCTAAAGCCAAAGAATTGCGTCGTGTGCTTGAGCCTTTAATCACATTGGCTAAAAACCCAACTGTTGCTAACCGTCGTTTGGCTTTTGCCCGTTTACGCGATCGTGATGCAGTGACTAAATTGTTTGACGTGTTAGGCCCACGTTTCCAAGAGCGTAACGGTGGTTACACACGCATCTTGAAAATGGGTTTCCGTCAGGGCGATAACGCACCTATGGCCTACATGGAATTAGTAGAGCGCACCGAAGTTGAAACAAACGACGCTGAATAATTCAGTCGAGTTTGCTAAAAAAACCACTGTATAGATAACGCAGTGGTTTTTTTTATGGCTAAAGCCATAAGTCCTTATTAGCTGTGCTGATTAATAAAATGAAAAAGAGCATGCTTAAAGTGTTCGGCTGCAGGGGATAGGGTACGGGCAGAGCGTTCATATACATAAAATCGTCTATAGACAGCAGGGCTGTCTAATTGGTGCATCTGAAGTCCGTAAAGATCAACTAAAGGCCGAGCATACGGCATGCAGACCGTAAGTCCCAGACCTGAGTTCACCATACTTAATGCCGTCGACATAAAGCTCACCAGATAAGCGGGGCGCAAGTTCAACTCAGGCCCATACTCGGTACTATCTAAATCACCGGATAGACGTTTTGTGAATTGTCCCTGCAGTAAAATTAATGATTGTTCTTGTAAACACTGCCAGGTAATGCGTGGTTGTTGTGCCAGTGGGTGGTTTGGGGGAAATACTAGGTGAAAAGGGCTTTCAAAGAGTAGAGTCGCTGTAATGTCTGCGCTGCTGTCTCGATCAGGCCCAATACCAAAGTCTACCTCGCTGGCTAAGACCTTGTTGGCAACTTGTTCTACCCCACAGTCATGCAGCTGGACTTGAATGTCTGGATACTGACGTTGAAATTGAGCAATGACTTCGGGTAGCACCGTACTGGACAGCAGTTGTGGTGCGGCGATACGAACTAAGCCCTTTTTTAAGGCTTTGAGGCTCGCGGCCTCATCCAGTACGCTACCCAAATCTAATAAAATCTTATCAACTAATGGAAACAGATCTTTGCCTACATCAGATAAGTGAACACGTCGCGTACTACGATCAAATAGCTGTAATCCCAGAGAGAGCTCCATTTGCTTGATTAAACTACTGAGCGCTGATTGCGTAATAAACAGGTTCTGAGCCGCTACGGTAAAGCTTTCTGTCTTGGCTAACTCAACAAAAGCACGTAATTGTCGTAGGCTAATATTCATTAGGGTTTTCCCTAGATAGAGGTTATTTATTAGTTATTTTAATAAATGAAACGAAAAAATCAATTTGAATCATAGATGATTTTCGCTTTTAATGGATTCATCACCGTCATTTTATCGTTGCATGACTTATTGTTTCGATGTTCAGCAAGGAGACTGCTGTTATGATTAAAAAAATTCATCACGTTGCATACCGTTGTAAAGATGCTTATGCGACAGCCAAATGGTACGAAAAAAACTTAGACATGAAATTGGTTTTGGCGATAGCCGAAGACCGCGTACCGTCAACAGGCGAACCTGACCCCTATATGCATATTTTTCTTGATGCGGGCATGGGTAATGTATTGGCTTTTTTCGAGCTACCCACCCAGCCAGAAATGGGGCGTGACGAAAACACACCGACTTGGACGCAACATTTAGCACTAGAAGTCGATTCAATGGAAACGCTCTTAGCCGCTAAAGCACGTCTACAAGAAAATGGTATTGATGTGATTGGACCGACCGATCATGCTTTATTCCAATCCATTTACTTTTTTGATCCCAATGGTCATCGTTTAGAGCTTGCGGTAAATACCGCTTTACCTGGTATGGATGTGGCTTTAGACGAGGTGAAATGGGACATGTTAGAGGAATGGAGCCGTACTAAACGAGCTCCTAAACATGCAGCTTGGTTGCATGATGGCAGCTACAAGGAGATGTTTAAATGAAATTAGCCAGCTTAAAACAAGGCCGCGACGGCAGCTTGGTGGTTGTGAGCCGCGATTTAACCCGTTTTAAGGTGGTGGCAGACATTGCCCCTACCATGCAATATGCGCTCGAAAACTGGGAGCAGTGCGAGCCAGAGCTTCAAAAAGTGTATGCCGCGATTAACGACTCTGCTGATAATACGCAGGCATTTGACGCTAATTTATTCCATTCACCTTTACCGCGTGCGTATCAGTGGGCGGATGGCTCAGCGTACATCAATCATGTGGAATTGGTGCGTAAGGCCCGTAATGCAGAGGTCCCAGCCTCTTTCTACCATGATCCCTTAATGTATCAGGGCGCATCCGATGGCTTCTTAGCTCCTACGGATAACGTGGTGGCAGACCCAGCGTGGGGCATTGACTTTGAGGCTGAGGTTGCCGTTATCACGGGTGACTTACCGATGGGCGCTACGGTAGAGCAGGCGGCTGATTCAATTCGATTAGTGATGCTAGTTAATGACGTAAGTATGCGCGCACTGATCCCCGCTGAATTAGCGAAAGGCTTTGGCTTTTTACAAAGTAAACCCGCTAGTGCCTTTAGTCCTGTTGCAGTCACACCAGATGAGCTAGGTGATAAGTGGGCGGATAATAAAGTCCATCTTCCTTTATTGGTTGATCTAAATAATAAGCCTTTTGGGAAGCCTAACGCTGGTGTTGATATGACCTTTAACTTTGCGCAGCTCGTATCACACGTAGCTAAAACGCGTACGGTATGTGCTGGCACGATTGTGGGTTCGGGTACGGTATCCAATAAGCAAGGTAACTTGTGGGGCTCCTCCATTGATAATGGCGGTGTAGGTTATTGTTGTTTAGCTGAGGTTCGTATGTACGAAACCATCGAGCAAGGCCAACCAGCCACCCACTTTATGCAGCCAGGTGATGTGGTGCGCATTGAAATGAATGATGCCAATGGCAATAGCATTTTTGGTGTGATTGAAAATAAAGTTGAGCTTTTTCAGCCTCAAGCCTAATTAAATCAGGGGATCACTATGTTTAAAAAAACGCTTGTGGCGTTAGCATGTGCTGCAGCAACATTCGCTAGCGGTGCTGCCAATGCTGAAAAATACGTGTTGAAAGTGGCTCACTTTTGGCCTGCTGGCGCATTAAGCCAGCAAAAGGTGTTGGAACCTTGGTGTGAAAAATTAGCAGAGCAGTCGAACAATCGATTGGAGTGTCAAATTTACCCTGCTATGCAGTTAGGTGGCACACCTCAACAATTAATTCAGCAGGCTGCCGATGGCGTGGCGGATATTGTATGGACGCTACCTGGCTATACAGCAGGTCGTTTTCCTATCGTAGAGGCCTTTGAGTTACCTTTTATGGCGCATGATGCCGAAGGGGCAAGCCGTGCGTTGTGGGAGTACTACCAGACCTATGCCCAAGATGAATTCTCATCAGTAAAACCATTGGCATTTAATGTGCATGATGCAGGGCATATTCACAATAATCGTCGTGAAGTGACGAAAATTGCGGACATGCGTGGTTTAAAAATGCGTGCTCCAACCCGTCAAACCAATATTATGTTGGCCAAAATGGGGGCTACACCCGTTTCGATTCCATTACCTCAAATGGCGGATGCGCTTTCTAAAGGCGTAGTAGATGGCTACGTGCTGCCTTGGGAGGTCGTGCCAACAATGCGTTTGCATGAGCTAACCAAATACCATACCGAGATGAGTCCAGAGTCACCGTCGCTCTACACAACGCTCTTTACGATAGCGATGAATAAAGCACGTTACGAGGGCTTACCTGCTGATCTACAGAAGATTATTGATGACAATACGGGCGCTGATTTTTCTGCCCATATTGGTAAACAGTGGGACGAATCAGTTGCCGCTGCCCGTCAACATGCAGTAGACCGTGGTAATGCCTTTTACACCATTCCGGCAGATCAAATGGATGAGTGGTTAAAAGCAGGCGACCGTGTTGCGGCTGACTGGGTGAAAGACATGGATAAAAAAGGCCTAAAAGGCCAAGAAATGTTGGATACAGCAAAATCATTGATTGCTAAGTACAGCAAATAATAAAAAGGTGTTTTGATGGCAGAGGCTAGTTCAGTATCTGATACCAGCACTTTCGCCAAACCCACAGATCCGATCGGCCGTTTTCTATACGGCTGGTCGGTGCTGTCGGCATTAGGCGGTGCAGTGGTACTTTTTTTGGTATGTGGTTTATCCGCTTATAGTGTCATAGGGCGTTGGTTGTTTTCGTCGCCTGTGTTGGGTGACGTAGAGCTAGTACAGATGGGGGCTGCCATCAGTATTGCCGCGTGTTTGCCTTATGCGCAAATGCGCAAAGCACATATTATTGTTGATTTTTTTACACTAAAAGCGCCGCGTAGTGTGTGTCGTGTTTTAGACGTTTTTGCTGCGCTATTGTTGGCTTTTTGTGCAGCTGTATTGGCATGGCGTAGTTTGGTGGGTGGTATGGAAACCTATCAATATGGCGAAAGCAGCATGATTTTAGGGTGGCCGTTATGGTGGTCTTTTATTACCTTAGGCCCTGGGTTTTTATTGTTAAGTTTGACCTCGCTCTATAGTGCGTGGCGTTTTCTGCACGAGATTAAGGAGCCAGCATGAGTAGCGAAATTATTGGTATTTTAGTTGGCCTGTTAGCTATCGGCCTATTAGCGTTACGCATCCATATTGGGATTGCAATGCTGGTGGCGGGGTCAATTGGTTATGTGCTGCTATCAGGCTGGGCGCCTTTGATGAGCTACTTTAAAACCTTGGCCTATGGCCGGTTTTCTATGTATGACTTATCCGTAGTACCTCTTTTTCTTTTGATGGGTAATATTGCCTCTCATGGCGGGTTATCGAGTCGTCTTTTTCAGGCAACCAGTGCATTTTTAGGCCACTACCGAGGCGGGGTGGCAATGAGCGCTGTTGGGGCGTGTGCAGGCTTTGGGGCTATTTGTGGGTCCTCTTTAGCAACGGCAGCGACGATGGGGCGGGTCGCATTACCTGAACTACGTAAGCATAACTATTCACCTGCTTTAGCAACGGGTGCTTTGGCAGCCGGTGGTACCTTAGGGGTTTTGATTCCTCCTTCTGTCGCTTTAGTTATCTATGCGATTTTGGCAGAGCAAAACGTAGCCGTGATGTTTATTGCCGCAATGGTGCCAGGCGTGTTGGCTATGTTGGGCTATATGTTAGCCATTGCTATTGTGGTGCGCATTAAACCTGAAAGTGGCCCGGCCTCTGTTCGATTGCCTTGGGCAGAGCGCATTAAGGCTTTAGGCCGTGTTTGGCCAATCCTGATGGTGTTTTTGGTTGTTGTGGGTGGGATTTACGGTGGTATTTTTACCCCCACAGAGGCAGCCGCTATTGGGGTTTTAGCGACTTTGTTGATTGCAGTGCTAATGCGCGAAATTAGTCTGAATGGGTTTATTAATGCGGTGTTAGGGGCCATGGAGTCCACCGCAATGATCTTCTTGATCTTGATTGGTGCTGATGTACTGAACTCTTTTTTAGCCCTATCTCAGATTTCTCAAATGTTGGCTGATTTGGCAGTGAATAGTGGTTGGTCGCCTCTATTAATTCTTGCTGCGATGATCTTGGTCTATGTGTTGCTCGGTTGTGTGATGGATAGTTTGTCCATGATTCTTCTGACTATCCCTATTTTCTTACCCATTATTATGGGCTTGGATTTCTGGGGATTGAATTACACAGATAAGGCCGTTTGGTTCGGGATTTTGGCGTTAATGGTCGTGGAAATAGGGTTGATTACTCCGCCCGTGGGGATGAACGTCTTTATTATTAATAGTTTGGCTAAGGACATCCCGATGGGAGAGACCTTTAAAGGGGTATTGCCTTTCTTGGCTTCTGATATTATCCGAGTCGTTTTTCTTGTACTGTTCCCCAGTCTATCGCTATGGCTAGTCCATGTCATGGGTTATTAAATAATAAATAATGAGGGTGCGTTAAGCACCCAACTCTGGAGTCAACATGCGTTTATACACCTACTTTCGTAGTTCCGCGGCATACCGCGTGCGGATTGCTTTAGGCTTAAAGCAATTAGATTGGCAAGCGGTGCCTGTACACTTAGTCCAAGACGGCGGGCAACACCATAGCGAGGCTTATAAAGCCATTAACCCTGCGGGATTAGTGCCTGCTTTTGAAGATAATGGCGCAGTGCTAACGCAGTCTTTAGCTATTATCGAGTACCTAGACGAAACGTATCCTACGGTTTCATTGCTACCAGGGGATGCGGTGGCTAGAGCTCATATCCGCGCATTAGCCCAAAGTATTGCCTGTGATTTGCATCCTATCAATAACTTACGGATTCTTAAACACCTAGAACATAGCTTAGGCTTAGATGCCGAACAGCGTAAGGTGTGGTATTTGCACTGGATTCAAGTCGGCTTAGAGGCATTTGAGCAGCAACTGGCTGTGCATAATCAACCGGGTGACTTTTGTTATGGAAATAGTCCTACCCTAGCGGATATTTGCTTAGTACCTCAGGTATATAATGCGAATCGTTTCGGATATAGTGTGGATCATTTACCGCGTATAGCGAAAGCCATACAGGCGTGTGCGCAGCTGCCCGCCTTTATTCAGGCCGAACCGGCGAATCAAATTGACGCAGACTAACCTATCCTCGTTGAACAAGGATTAGCAGCTTGTGTGAACCTTGAGGGACCTGCCTTGTCTATGTATATATGGCAAGGCAGCGAGAGGGCGCAGACCTCAGCGTAGCCTTGGTGTTAACGAACATAATAATTAACCAAAGGATTTGCTATGTTGGGTTCTATACCCGCGACTCAATGCAGGCGGTGGTTACAAAGGCGCGTGCTGCTCCTTCTCACCTTATTATTTAGCCTAGGCTTATGGTATAGCCCTGCTCAGGCGTTTGACGATTTTTTAGACCCTGAACAGGCTTTTCAATTAGCCGTAGCGACTCATAGCCCGACTGAAATCGATGTGCATTTTAAAATCGCGCCTGAATACTATATGTATCAGTCGCGATTTGCGTTTTCACTGAATGGGGATGAGAACGGGATTACGGATGCGGCGTTTCCTCCGGCTAAAGTAATTTATGATCCCACCTTTGATGAAGACATGGCGGTGTATCGTGAGCAGGTAACGATTCGCGTTCCGATTCCTTCCGGCAAGGGCTTGCCTGGCTTACCCCTTAAGTTTGATATTAGCTATCAAGGCTGTGCCGATGCTGGCTTATGTTATTCGCCAATGACACAGACCATCCAGTTAGTGGCCGCTAATGAGGGCTACCGGGCGCAGGGGCCATGGGTGGTTGATACGGTGCCTGCACCTCTAGACCATGTGATAGAGCCTCCTGCGCAGGCTGTGAGCTTCTCAGAGGCCTTTAGTTTAAGTGATACGGGGATTGCTGGCTTCTTGTCTCAAGCCTCTGGCATAGAGATGATGGCGTTGGCCTTTGTATTAGGGCTGCTACTGTCTTTTACTCCTTGCGTATTACCGATGGTGCCTATTTTGCTCAGTATTATTGCAGGCCAAGGCATTAAAACCACTGATTCGCGCTGGCGGGGTTTATCTTTAGCGGCGGCTTATGTCCTAGGGATGTCGTTGGTGTACACCGCTTTGGGTGTTGCGGCAGGGTTGGCTGGGGCCAGTCTTGCGGCATGGTTACAAACCCCATGGGTACTCAGCTTATTTGCCGTCATATTAGCGGTATTAGCGTTATCTATGTTTGATGTCTATAACTTACAAGTACCAGCCAGCATGCAGTCCTCTCTACAAGGACGCCTATCTAAAATCCCCGGCGGTAAATATGGCGGTGTGTTTTTGATGGGGATGTTGTCAGCTTTAATTGTGGGCCCATGTGTGGCCGCTCCTCTTGCTGGTGTTTTGCTATTTATTTCTCAGACCGGAGATGTGGTGTTAGGTGGGGCGACGCTATTTGCTTTAGCGTGGGGTTCAGGTGCGCTCTTATTGGTCGTCGGGGCTTCTTCCGGGGCGTTGTTGCCTAAGGCTGGGGGCTGGATGAATGGCATTAAATATGGTTTTGGGATTTTATTGCTAGCGACCGCATGGTGGATGGTGAATTCGGTATTACCGATATGGGTGCTGATGCTAGGTTGGGCGGTTTTAGCCATCTGGTCTGCCTCGCTGTTGGGTGCGTTCCGTCGTCTCGCAGAGGATGCTTCTGTATTTCAACAGCTATTAAAGGGTTTAGGCATTTTGGTGGCGGTGTGGGCCGTGGCTCTTATCGTAGGGGTGGCCTCTGGTAGCCGTAGTATTACACAGCCTTTAGCGGGATTTGGAGCAAGCGTCGGATCTGTTGCTTCCGTAACGGCCCCTCCTTTTCAACCGATTACCTCAGTGGCGGAATTAGATGCCGCGCTAGCCGCTGCGGACCGTCCTGTCATGGTGGATTTTTATGCGGATTGGTGTGTGTCATGCATCGAGATGGAGCAGTTCACGTTTACCGATCCAGAGGTCGCTCAGAAAATGGGCAACATGATTTTGCTTCAGGCGGATGTGACTAAAAATACGCCTAATGACCGCGAACTATTAAAACGGTTTAGCTTATTTGGGCCTCCCGGTATTATTTTCTTTGATGCCGCTGGCAATGAATTACCCGACCCAAGGGTGATAGGCTTTATGCCCCCAGATAGGTTTAGTCAGGAATTAAACAAAGTCATGCGTTAAATAAACAAAGAAAAAGGGTCAGCTAATGCTGACCCTTTTTACGCTTTAATCGTGATTTATAAAAATAAATCGCTTATTTATTCGCCTGCATCCATTTTGCGGCCTCGATGGCGAAGTACGTCAAAATACCATCTGCCCCAGCACGTTTAAAGGCGAGTAATGACTCCATCATCACTTTATCGTGATCTAGCCAGCCATTTTGAGCAGCGGCTTTTAGCATGGCGTATTCACCACTGACCTGATAGACAAAAGTGGGCATGCCAAAGGCGTCTTTGACCTCGCGAAGAATGTCTAAATAGGGCATACCTGGTTTAACCATCACCATATCAGCTCCCTCGCGGATGTCAGCCGCAACCTCACGGATGGCCTCTAAACGATTGGCAGGGTCCATCTGATAAGAGGCTTTATCTGACTTGCCCAAATTAGAGGCAGAGCCTACCGCATCGCGGAAAGGACCATAAAATGCACTGGCGTATTTGGCGGAGTAAGCCATGATACGGGCATCAATAAAGCCATTTTGATCCAAGATGGTGCGGATTGCGCTGACTCGGCCATCCATCATGTCACTGGGGGCGATAATATCTACCCCTGCTTGGGCCTGATTCAGAGCCTGTTTGCGTAGCACCTCTACGGTTGGCTCATTGAGAACATAGCCTTCGTCATCAATAATGCCGTCCTGACCGTGACTGGTGTAAGGATCTAATGCCACATCCGTTAAGACCCCCAATTCTGGAAATTCTTTTTTTAGCAGGGCTACGGTACGAGGCACAAGACCATCGGGATTTGCTGCCTCTAAGCCTTGAGGGCATTTTTTCTCGGCTTCGATGGAGGGGAACAGAGAAAGAACCGGAATACCGAGTTTTACACATTCCTCGGCCACAGCTAATAACTGATCTGGAGAGTAACGATAGACTCCCGGCATAGAGCCGACCGCCTCGCGGACGTTTTTCCCTTCTTGGATGAAGACAGGGTAAATAAAATCATCAACGCTAACGGCAGACTCACGCACTAGACGTCGAGTGAAGTCGTCTCGACGATTACGACGTGGGCGACTATGTGGAAAGTGAACATCAGGTAGAAATTTTGTCATGGTACGAATTGTGGTGAAATCCAGTTTTCTATGTGTAAGGTGGCGTCTTCGAGGCCTAGGCGATGCGTAGCAGAAAAAGGGATGGCATGCACCGCACCAATTTCGTTGAGCTCTTTTCGAGCAGCCGCAACGGCCTGTATTCGTTTGCCATATGCGAATTTATCAGCCTTAGTTAATAATACCAATACGGGACGCCCGGTAGGGGCGATCCAACGAGCAAGTTGTAAATCCAGGTCTGTCAGGCCACGACGAATATCAATCACAAGGACGACGCCCGCCAGTGACGTCCGGTCGCGTACATAGCTGCCTAACATTTGATCCCACTGCTGTTTTTCTTGGCGGTTTACGGCGGCATAGCCATAGCCGGGTAGATCGACTAAATAACCAAGCTGTTCGTCTTCGGTCAGCGGGTCAGGGATACCAAACATATTGATTAACCGTGTTCTTCCCGGTGTTTTACTGGAAAAAGCCAAGCGGCGTTGGTTTGTTAACACATTGATGGCGGAGGACTTGCCCGCATTGGAACGCCCCACAAAACATACCTCTGGCGGCCCTGCCGGGGGTAGTTGATGCAGTTGCGCTGCAGAGATTGTGAAGCGGGCGCGATGTAATATAGACATGATTGCAGCAATTTCCGTTTAATTTTATAGCTCTATTGTATAATCACTGAGTTTAATACAGTATCGTCGTGTTCTTGGCAAAGATTCTTTAGCAGAATGCGGCGGGTTTGGCGGCGTAGGCCCCTTTGCTTATTCCAGTTGAATCGCGATTGTCGAGGACTACATGAAGCGAGTGCTATCAAAATTTATTATCACAAGCAGCCTAATCGCGGGTTGTTCCGTGCTGAATTTCGCTTATGCAGCGGATGCAGCAAAACCCGACCTACAAAAAGGCGAACAGCTCTATCTTAATGGCAACTTAGCTAAAGGCGTATTAGCCTGTGTAACCTGTCACGGAGACGCAGGTAACAGCACCCTTGAAGCTAATCCTAACTTGGCCCAACAGCCTTTTGAATATCTAGTCAAACAATTAGGTGACTTTAGTCCTAAAAAAGATGACGTACCAGCGACTCGTTTAGCTGCTGGGGGTGTTCCTGCTGTGATGGCAAGTATTGTTGCTAATATGACACCAGAGGAAATGCGCGATGTGGCGTATTATCTCAGTCAACAAACTCTAGACCCAACCAAAGCCGCAACAGCGACAAAAATGGAAACCCTAGAGCGTGGACAGAAAATTTGGCGTGGTGGCTTGCCTGAGCGTGGCGTTGCTGCCTGTGCAGCCTGTCACTCACCCAATGGTGCTGGTCTTCCTGGCCAATACCCACGACTAAGCGGGCAGTTCCCGTCTTACATTGCAGAGCAACTTCGCTTGTTCCGCAGTGGCGATCGTAATAATCAAATCATGATGCATGATATCGCTGATCGTATGAACGATGCTGATATCGACGCTGTGGCTGATTACGCTGCAGGTTTGCGCTAATCGCTTTTTTGATTGATACACAAAGCTCACCTTGTCTGGCCAAACCACAAGGTGGGCTTTGCTGTGTTTGACCTATAAAAATTTAGTATAAAGGTGGGGAACTTATCATCTAATCCCTACTCTAATGGTGTCAGCCATTTACCCATTTATCTTATAAAAGTAATTCTGTGACTGTATCCACCACTCAACGTCGCGCTAGCTCCGAAGACGTATTTGAACTCTTGGGTTCCATGCGTTTTGCGGTCAGTATGCTGGTCTTTATCTGTGTAGCCAGCTTAATAGGAACCGTTGTTGCGCAAAATCAGGCAATCAACACCTACATTGATCAGTTTGGCCCTTTTTGGACAGCTCTATTTGATAAGTTCACCATCTGGAATGTTTACAACAGTTGGTGGTTTCTGGTCATTATGGGGTTTTTGGTGGTATCCACCACCTTATGTGTGATCCGTAACACACCAAAGATGCTAAAAGACGCCAGTGCCTTTCGCGAATATGTACGTGGCTCCAGTTTACGTGCCTTCCCTCATCGGGTCGAGATCGAATCAGACCATAACCCCCAAGCAAACCTAGAGCCTGTTCAGTCATGGCTCAAGTCTCATGGATATGCATATAAAGTGCGCAATGATGAGGACGGCAGCTATATGGTGGCGGCTAAAAAAGGGGGCGCAAACCGGCTAGGTTATATTTTTGGGCACGTAGCGATTGTGGTGATCTGTATCGGTGGCTTGTTAGATAGCGAACTACCAATTCGTATCCAAGTTTGGCTGGGAGACAAATCCGCCATTACTGAAAACATGTTTGTGTCACAAGTTCCCGAATCAGGTCGGTTAAGTCTGTCAAACCCTAGCTACCGTGCCAATATGCTATTGCCCGAAGGCTCCAAAACGTCTCACGCTATTGTCAGTTATGGCGAAGGCGTTTTGATTCAGCCTGTGCCATTTATTGTGGAATTAAAACGGTTTATTATTGATTACTATTCGACCGGAATGCCCAGCAGTTTTAAAAGCGAGGTAGAGGTCATTGACGAAGAGCGTGGCGAACGTTTTTCTCAGGTGATTGAGGTGAATGAGCCGTTACGTTATCGGGGCGTAACCGTTTATCAGTCAGGTTTTGATGATGGTGGCAGTAAATTACGCTTAGGCGTGCATTCTTTGGTCGGCAGTGATTTTGAGCCAACTCGACTAGAGGCCACCGTAGGCGACACCAACGTTCCTATTGTTTATAACAAGGATACCGGTGATCGCGTTAACGCCACGTTCACTGAATTACGGGTCTTTAACGTAGAGGACCTAACCGACGGCTCGCCGCAGCCTAAAGCGCTCATGGATCATGTGGCATCGGTGGCGGGTTCCAGTGTTAAACCTAAAGATGACCACCTGACGAATGTAGGGCCCAGCATTCATTATCGTTTAACGACAAATGATGGTCAGTCATTTGATTACGTGAACTACATGGTTCCCATGATGTTAGATGATTTCCCTGTGTTTTTATTAGGGATGCGTCGTAATCAGGCCGATTTTTTCCGTTATGTGCGGATTCCCGCCGACTCAAAAAGCACGATGTCTGAGTTTATGCAGTTGCGCGCAGCAGCGACAGATACAGACTTACTAAAATTAGCTGCTAAACGATTTGCGATGCGCAGTGGTCAGGTAGACGCGGGTTCCTTAATGGAGCTAGCCTCATTTAAAACCATTGAAACCTTTATGCAGCGCGGCTTTAACGGCATTATAGAGCCGGTCCCCGAGGCCGAGCGTGAGCGTATTCTGGGTCTAACAGTACCCATGCTACAGATGACTTTGCTTGAATTGCGCAATATCGTGCGTGAAGAACAGGGCTTAGAACCAATTAATTACAGCGGTGAAAAGGGCGAGCGCGAAGAACAGTGGGTACAGCTTGCACTCTTAGCTTTTGCTAATATGCCAGAGTATCCCGCGCCAGTTATCTTAACCTTAGATGGTTTTGACCAGATTCAAGCCAGTGTTTTTCAGGTTGCGCGTAGCCCGGGCATGTATATTGTTTATACCGGTAGCTTATTTTTAGTTATTGGTATTTTTGTCATGATTTATATTCGTGACCGTCGTATTTGGGTGTGGGTACGTCCTAATGGTACAGGTAGTTTATTAACTGCTGCTATGACATCCCAACGTCGTAACTTAGATTTTCAACAGGAATTCCAGCGCTTCCAAACCGCTTTCCAGCGCTTGTCAGCCAACAGAGGTAACGAAAATGTCTAATACTGCCGCTTCTTCTGCGCCCTCTATGTGGAGCGAGGATTTACGCGCTCCCAGTGGGGATTCTCGTGGGGTGCGTGGTCGCCCCACCATAAGTGATGCTATTTATTTTGTCGTATTGGCGTTAGCTGTTGTTTTTTGTCTGAAAACGTACCCAGACAGCATGGACTATTACGAACGCATCATTCTGATGGCAACCGTGCCTTTGCTGGTGTGGATGGGTTGGTTATGGCGACCTTTACGGACAATGACGGTGGTAGTGAGCTTGGTGGCGCTATTTGCCATTTGGCTCTATAGCCCAGATGGTAGTTTGGCCAATGGCGATATCAACCGCTCTGAAACGGTGTTTTTCCTTAAATATCTGATTTCATCTCAATCGGCTATTTTATGGATGTGTGCTCTGTTTGTGATTGCAACTGCCATGTACTGGATTGGTATGGTCAGCTCTACGGCAGCGTGGATAGGCTCCGGATTGACATGGGCTGCTGTCTATGCGGGCGCAATTGGACTACTGGTGCGTTGGCGCGAAGGGCATTTACTAGGCCCAGATATTGGGCATATACCTGTCAGTAACTTATACGAAGTCTTTGTGCTTTTTGCTCTTATGACGGCGATGTTTTACCTGTATTACGAACGTCGCTATGCAACGCGAGCCTTAGGTGGCTTCGTCTTATTGGTCGTGTCGTCGGTGGTGGTGTTTTTGTTGTGGTATTCATTTACCCGCGATGCACATCAAATCCAACCACTCGTTCCTGCCCTAAAAAGCTGGTGGATGAAAATTCACGTGCCAGCTAACTTTATCGGTTATGGCACCTTTGCGCTCTCTGCTATGGTTGGCTTGGCCTATTTAGTGAAAGAGAATGGTGAGACGAAATCATGGGCAAAACTCTCGCCTGTATTTATTCTGGGTGTGTTGTTATGTGCCGAACCCTTAATTTTTAGCTCAGGTAAATTCTCTGCGACATGGATGCTGTACTTTGGTATCAGTGCCATTATTGTGGGTTTGATCTTAGCTTTCCGCGGCCCGATTTCAAAACGATTGCCATCACTAGAGATCCTAGATGACATTATGTATCGGGCCATCGCGGTTGGCTTTGCCTTCTTTACTATCGCGACGATTTTAGGGGCGTTGTGGGCGGCAGATGCGTGGGGTACTTACTGGCAGTGGGACCCTAAAGAAACCTGGGCTCTGATCGTTTGGCTGAACTATGCCGCGTGGTTGCACATGCGATTCATGAAAGGCTTGCGTGGTACGTTTAGTGCTTACTGGGCTTTGGTGGGATTGATTATTACTAGCTTTGCCTTTTTAGGCGTAAATATGTTTTTATCAGGACTACACTCGTACGGCGAGCTGTAATAATAGGCACTCAACACACGCTTCATCGCCTGTTGAGTGCCTATTTAAGTGTGATTTCTTGAATATAGTTAATGATGGTAGGGTCTTTAATTAAGGCTCTAATATCATCTGCTTTCACAATATCTTCAGGGGATCGGGGTTTAGAGACCGCAAACCCTTGGGCGTAATGCACGCCCATTTCTTTTAGTTTAGCTAGGGTGTCTACGTCCTCTACCCATTCTGCAACGCAAGTCATGCCTAGGTTGCGGGCTAACTCTACAATAGTACGGACAATGGCAATATTGCTTTCTTTGCTCAGCATGTCTTGAATGAGCGCCCCATCTATTTTAATGGAGTTAGCAGGCAGTTCACGCAGATAAGAAAAAGACGTATATCCTGCTCCAAAATCATCTAAAGCAATACGAACCCCTTTTTGCTGTAGACGCAGCATGAAGTCTCGGGTACGAGTTAGGTCTTGCAGGGCTACGCCCTCTGTAATCTCTACACAAAGCTTATTTAGCAAATGCTTATAACTATCTAAAATGGCAAAGAGATCCGTCACAAACTTGTCATTATTTAGAGAATAACCGCTTAGGTTAACGTTGATTTGCTTGGTGCTTGCTAAATGCTGTTGATTTGAGTTTAACCAGTCTAACGTTGCCATAAACACCCATTTATCAATGATACTAATGGTGCCATTTTCCTCTGCATCAGGGATAAAGGTATGCAGGGGGATAAGCTCGCCATTATCTCGGCGGATACGTAGTAAAACTTCTACATTTAATGAGGCTAATGGGTTTTGTAAATCCATCAACGGCTGCATTTCAACAAATAGGCCTCGGGTTGTACCATTTTCCAGATGCTCGAATAGCTGGAGTTCTTCGGCACGGTACTGCATTTCTTTGGAGTTATGCTCATACAGAACAAAGTCAGTGTTGCGACGTAAGGCGTCTACACAGGCGCTTTGAGCGGTGCGTAAGGCGGCTTGCTCATCCATGCCTTCACCTATCTCAACTAAACCAAGGTGTACATTTAGCTCGTAGTCTCTAAAGGGGGTGGAGATAACCGTCTTATTGAGTTTACTGGTGATCTCTATGGCAAGCTCTTGGGCCTTTTCCGCTGTTGTGTTGTTGAGCAAGAAGACAAAATCATCGCTACCAATACGCCCAAATGAGTGGCGTTGTTTCAGTACGTCACTGATGCGCAGACTGACCTCTTGAAGTAGTGCATCGCCAGAGGCATGACCGTAGGTACGATTCACATGGTTAACGTGATTGACATCCAAGTAGGCAATAAAACAAGGCTGATGATGGCCTAGATTATGGATGGCATATTGCAATGCTTTTTCTAGGCCACGCTGGTTTAAGACCTGCGTGACTGGATCGTTATCTGCCATCGCTTTGAGGCGATTTAGCGTGTTCATGTAGGGCGTAATGTCTTGTAAGGTTAAGACATAGCCCTCTGGGATTGTATTGGCATGTAAGGCGAATAAAGGCTTTTGTACATCCAGCGTCGACTTAGTTGAGTTAAGTTGGATTTCTGTATATTTACCCGCCTGAGTGCGTTTTACGATGTGTTTCCAGTTTTGGTCAGGGAAAAGCATACCCCATACTAAAGGGCGAGGCTGGGAGAGCTTAGCGCACAGACGTCTAAAGGCCCTATTCGACCGTAAAATTTGTCCCTCATGGTTGATTTTTAAAACAGAAAAAGGGCTGTTTTGGTAGTTAGAGCGTAGCTCGTTTTGACTCTGTTGTAATTGACTGATGCGGCTTGCAATCCCAAATACGATCATGCTGTTGCAGAGTATGAGGAAAATTAAGGCATTGAAGTGTGATAGGACTGTATTGCCTATAGAAAGCAAACTAAGTAACGATGAGGCTAGAGCGCTAACAAGAATACTAAGTAGGATGATTTGCCAGCCATATAAATTCACCCGCTCAATCAAGACACGTTGCACACTAAGAGTCAGGGCAATAAGTAAGGCCAGCGGTATAATAACGGCCGTCACAGCGTGAAATAGACCTGGGGCTGGGATCAACGAAAGGATAAAAACACTTAGGGCAATGAGCCCCAGTATGCTGTTTTTTTGGTTGCTTGATGGCGATATGTTTAAGCTAAATTGCAGCAGTTGTTGGCTTAAAATAAAGTACATGCCCACCGTGATTTGATTGATATAGCTCGTCAAATAAACCGGTATTTGTAGTTGCATCCAAAATGCATCCATTCCAAGCATATAGCTGCCCAGACGCAAGTTACAAAGAATCCAAGCAGCACTAATTAGGAAAAAGCGATTTTTTTTATAAAAGGCAAGCAGGGCGGTAAAAACAGCAAAGCTTAACAACGCGCCCTCAATGAGGTGGTAGTTATGGAGCTGAGTGGTTGATGAGCTAAAGCTGATGACCTGTAGAGACGGGTTTGGAGCTAAGAACAGTAGACTGAGCAGAGACAGTACTGCAATCAGCCCTGGGATATATAGGGACGCCAAACGGTAGTTGAAAGCAAGCAGCTTCCAACGTCCAATAAACTTGATTGGTAAAGCCTTTAACCCCGTCATAAAAACAGCCTATGTGCAGCAGGCAGTCTGTGTAGGCTACCTAAATATAATCTTACATAATCATTAAGAATAATTACATCTTAACAATAATTAACGAATATAACCTTACAATCTTTATGGACAAAAAGACAGCCCTTTTCAGGGCTGTTTAGGGGTTTAGTCTAGAAGGCGTTCACTTTCAAAAATCTTTTGTATGTCTTCGCGGGGGCGAACAAGATGTACGGACTGATCATCCACGATGACCTCGGCCGCGCGAGGGCGCGTATTGTATTGGCTAGCCATGGTAAAAGCATAAGCACCTGCTGACATAATGGCTAATAAATCGCCTTGCTCTAGGCGTAATGGGCGATCTTTAGCTAGCCAATCACCGCTTTCGCAGATAGGGCCAACAACATCATATTGGTGGGATGGTACGTCTTCTGAGCGGGGTGTGACAGGCTCAATATCATGCCATGCGTCGTATAAGGTAGGACGAATCAGATCATTCATCGCAGCATCGACAATAGCAAAGTTTTTTTCTTGATTGGATTTGAGGTATTCAACCTGTGTTAATAGCACACCGGCATTGCCAACCAATGAGCGACCTGGCTCTAGAATCAATTGCAAATGACTTAAACGTGCGGCATCTAAGGCTTGAAAGACGGCGCTAAGTAGCTCGGTAGGTGTTGCAGGGGTTTCATCCGTATAACGAATACCCAGTCCACCCCCAATATCGAGATGACTGAGTTCTATGCCTTGGGCTTGTAACTGCTTAATAAGGGCTATGAGCTTATCTAAGGCATCTAAATAGGGACTAATTTCGGTGATTTGTGAGCCAATATGGCAGTCAACACCCACAATATCGATGCTGGGCATTTGTTGGGCGCGTGCATAAATCGCAGGGGCTTCGTTGATATCAACGCCAAACTTATTGCCTTTTAAACCAGTTGAAATATAAGGGTGGGTTTTGGCATCTACATCTGGATTGACGCGTAGTGATACGGGGGCTTTGACCCCTTTGTTAAGGGCGATTTCAGCAATGCGCTGGAGTTCTGCTTCGGACTCTACGTTAAAGCATTTGATGCCAGCCTCTAGAGCTGCCTCGATCTCCCAGGCTTGTTTTCCTACCCCAGAGAATACGATTTTGTTGGCATCCCCTTTTGCTGCTAACACACGAGCTAATTCACCGCCAGAGACAATATCAAATCCAGTACCCAGACGAGCAAACTCATTGAGGATGGCCAGATTGGAGTTTGCCTTCATGCCATAGCAAACTAAAACATCACGACCTTGGGCAGCAACATGGTAGCTTTCCCATGCATCGTGTAGGGCTTGGCGTGAATACACGAATAAAGGCGTGTCAAAGTCGTGTGCTAATTGGGCTAGGGACACGTTTTCGGCATGTAAAACGCCGTCTTTAAGTTGAAAGTGCTTGGCTATGGTCATAATAATAAGGCCACAAAAAATTAATCGTTAGCGACAGTATCGGCAGCAGGGGGTGGCATAACAAGTCGATCCTTATAGCCACACCCAGCTAAGCTGAGTGCAAGTATCACACAGCTTAGCGCACCTAATCGAGTCAATAGCATATTGGTTTAACCTAAAAAGGGACTAATCCTGGGGCATTGAGAGCATCTAGTGCATCACCTGGTTCATCATTGCTTAGTTGATTCAGTAGATTGCCAATGCCATCTTCAACACCACCTGTTCCGTCTTCAATATAAAGACTGTCATCCAAGGCAGAAGGCAGACCGACTCGTAAAATGGCTTTTCCTGGAGGAAACTCGTTGAAATAGAAGTTCCCATTGCTGTTTTGCAACCCAGAAGGGATGGGGCCTAATGGTTTTTGCGATACGTCTTTAAGGGCGGTTTTCATGTAGTTAATCCAGATAGGCATAGAAAGCCCACCGCCGGTTTCACCAGCCCCCAATGAACGCGGCTTATCAAAGCCCATCCACGCAATACCAACTAAGTCAGGTGTGTAGCCAGCGAACCACGCATCGTGCGAATCGTTGGTAGTCCCGGTTTTGCCACCGATGTCATTGCGTTTTAAGGTGGCAGAGGCACGGGAACCTGTACCAGCCGTTGCTACGCCACGCATCATATGATTCATGACATAAGCGGTGCGGCCATCAATGGCTCGGGCATTACTATCGCCAGCGACCACCGGTTTGGCCCGCATAATGACTTCACCACTGCCGTCAGTGATATGGTCAATTAAATAGGGTTGAACTTTATAGCCACCATTGGCAAAAACGCTGTATCCGGTTGCCAATTGTAGTGGCGTCACACTGCCTGCCCCAAGAGCTAAGGGAAGCACTGCGGGTTGACGGGCTCGGTCAAAACCAAAGCGCACCACGTAATCCTGTACATATTGGGGCCCTACGGCCTGCATAATGCGGATTGAGATCATGTTTTTGGATTTGTAGAGCCCATTACGCATGGTCAGCATATTTTCGTAGCGTCCACCGTAATTTTTAGGATTCCATGGTTTAGACCCCGTTTGAGATGAGGTTAACTGGAAAGGTTGATCCGAAATGAGCGTCTCAGGGGTTAGGCCTTTTTCTAAGGCGGCGGCATAAATAAAGGGCTTAAAGGCGGAGCCAGGTTGACGCCACGCCTGAGTGACACGATTAAACTTACCATCTGAGAAATGGAAACCACCGACCATAGCGCGTATTGCACCGTCTTGGGGGCGCATAGAAACGAGCGCGGCTTGTACTGAAGGCATGTTAATGACCTCCCAGTAGTCACCATTATTAAATAGATAAACCACGGAGCCACGGTCAATACGTTCTTTGTCACTGGCATTACGAGTGAGCCCTCTGGCCACAATATTGAGCGCAGATTTATTATCCACCGTGATGGTTTGGTCTGCAGTCCGAGCGACCGTAATTTGGGTGGGGCTGGCAGATAAAACAACGCCGACTAATAAATCCCCTGCATCAGGGTGTTTACGCTGTACTTCTGCTAAGACATCACTGAGGGCTTCGGTGTCTTGCTCTATGTTGGCCGGTAGATTGACCCGGGCTTCAGGGCCAGGATAGCGAGCACGACGGGTATATTGCAAAATGCCATCACGTACGCTTTTGTAGGCAGCTTCTTGGTCTTTAGAGTCAATCGTGGTGTAAACATTAAAACCACGAGAATAAATACCGTCTTTATAGACACCGTGCAGTAATTGGCGGGCTAGTTCAGCAGCATATTCGCCATGAATGGCATAGCCCCCTGCGGGCATCCCTTCGGCTGTCTTAATTTCAATGGTTTGTTCTAGTGCGGCTTGATGCTCGGCCTCTGTGATGTAGCCCAGATTCAACATACGACGCAGAACGACGACTTGTTGGCGTTTGGCCTCGTTGTAATTGGAAATCGGGTTGTAGCGAGAGGGAGCGCGCGGAATACCTGCCAGTATGGCGGCCTCGGCTAATGTGATCTCTGTGAGAGGCTTACCAAAGTAGGCGCGTGAGGCGGCAGCAAACCCATAGGCTCTGTGGCCTAAGAAAATTTGGTTCATGTAAAGATCTAAAATTTGATCCTTAGAAAGCATGGACTCAATTTTGACAGTTAAGAGCAGCTCGTAAAATTTACGTGTGTAGGTTTTTTCAGACGAAAGGTAAAAGTTTCGTGCTAATTGCATCGTAATGGTACTGGCACCCTGCGTTTTGGAACCGGCGACCAAGTTAGCGAGAGCAGCGCGACCAATCCCTTTCATATCAATACCACTGTGTTGATAGAAACGATCGTCCTCTGCCGCTAAGATGGCTGATTTCATGACATCAGGGATGTCTTCAAAGCGCATGACGTTACGGCGTTCCTCGCCGAACTCACCGATAAGTACCTTATCTGCGGTATAGATACGCAACGGAACCCGTGGTTTATAGTCGGTCATTGCGCTAAGATCGGGGAGATTAGGCCAGGCCAAAGCTAAAGCTAAGGACACAGCTAAGGCCCCACATACAGCCAAGCCTGTGAAAAAGATAGCCGTCTTAAGAATTAGGCTAAAGAACCACGACCCGCTATGGGGTGTGTCTGTATTGGGAGATTGGGCAGTAGAACTCATTGTGGGGCAATTTTACGCGCAATCCAGAGTAAATATAGAATTGCGCATTGGGTTTATGTAAGTAAATAATACTAAACAAAGCTGATATCTAAACGTAGCTAATGAGATAATACACAAATGACAGACTTTTTATCCGCAGACCTCATGCAAAATGAAATTTTAACACCTCTTAGCTCTACTGATTTACAGCAGCTTTTGCGTCCTGGCCAAAAGCCTATTTTTTTAGTTGGCATGATGGGTGCAGGTAAGACCACCCTAGGGCGTCAATTAGCTCGATATCTAAAGCGTGATTTTTTTGATCTTGACCATGAGTTAGAGGCGCGCTGTGGTGTACCAGTAGCCACTATTTTTGACATAGAAGGCGAGGATGGTTTTAGACGGCGCGAGTCCATCGAGTTAGATAGTTGTTCACGTCGCCCCGCTATTGTACTGGCTACGGGTGGAGGGGCAATCCTTGCTGAACAAAACCGTGAGATTTTGCGTCAACGTGGCACAGTGGTTTATTTACGAGCTAGTGCTAATGAATTATATAGGCGTCTTGAGCGCGATAAAACCCGTCCTTTATTACAAACTGCAAATCCACGTCAGCGCATCAGCGACTTAGTTGAGCAACGTGAACCGCTGTACGAGCAAACGGCGGATGTGATTTTTGAGACGGGGTCTTCGCCGGTGCATTTGGCGGTTAAGCAATTATTAAACGTATTAAAAGAACAAGAGGTTATTTAATGAGCGTAGTCCATGTTAATACCCCTGGGGGCAGTTACCCCATCCATGTTACTGCGGGCCGTTTAGATCGAATCGCAGAATCGATTCCCAACGATACCACTACTATCGCACTGATTACTAATCCTACCATCTTTAATTTATATGGTGAGCGTGTCTTAAAAGCACTACAGTCCAGTGGGAAAAAAGTGGTTCAAGTACAAATACCTGATGGAGAGCAACACAAAAACAGTCAGACCTTAGACGCTATTTTTGATGCTTTGTTACAAAATCGCTTGGATAGAAAGGCGGTGATTGTAGCGTTAGGCGGTGGGGTAGTCGGTGATATCAGCGGCTTTGCTGCGGCTTGTTTTATGCGAGGCATTCGATTTATCCAGGTTCCCACGACGTTGTTGTCTCAGGTGGATTCTTCGGTAGGCGGTAAAACGGCGATTAACCATCCGCTGGGTAAAAACATGATAGGTGCATTTTATCAGCCTACCGCTGTTGAAATTGATATTCATGTGTTGAAAACCCTGCCTAAGCGCGAGATCTCAGCTGGTCTAGCCGAGGTCATTAAGTACGGCATGATTACCGACGCTGATTTTCTAGATTGGTGCTTGGCGAATACAGCAGGACTGACCTCCTTACAGGATACGCAGACACAGTATGCCGTGACCCGTTCGTGTGAATTGAAAGCCTTGGTGGTGTCTCAGGACGAGCGTGAGTCAGGGCTGCGTGCTATTTTGAACTTTGGTCATACCTTTGGTCATGCGATTGAAGCGGGCTTAGGGTATGGTGAATGGTTGCATGGCGAGGCAGTAGGCTGCGGCATGATTATGGCAGCGGAGCTTTCTGCCGAAGTCTGTGGCTTGCCAGAACAAAGTGTGCAAAAAATCCGTGATCTTGTTGCGGCAATTGGTTGCCCTATCGCCCCACCTAAATGGGATCATGATCGGTGGATTGATTTAATGGGACTGGACAAAAAGACAGAGGGCGGTCAATTGCGCTTTGTCTTATTACCAGAACTCGGAAAAAGTGTGGTTCAAGCCGTAGATGTGGCAACGGTTAAAAAAGTATTAGCCAAATTCTAGGAGTTTTTATGTTAGCAGCCTATGCGTGTCATCCTGAACAATCACGAGGTCGTTTGCATCCTGAGTCCGCACCTAGCGGGCGTAATCAGTTTCAGCGCGACAGAGATCGTATTATTCATTGCAATGCATTTAGGCTGCTTGAATATAAAACACAGGTGTTCATCAATCACGAAGGCGATCTTTTTAGAACTCGTTTAACGCACAGCATAGAGGTAGCGCAAATAGCGCGCTCTATTGCGCGACGGTTGCATTTACACGAGGACTTGATTGAGGCGATTTCCTTGGCCCACGATTTAGGGCATACCCCTTTTGGTCATGCTGGCCAAGAGGAATTAAATCAATGTATGCGTGATCTGGCCCCAGATGCGGGGGGCTTCGAGCACAACCTACAAAGTCTACGTATCGTGGATCACATAGAGGAACGGTATGCAGAATTTAACGGAATCAATCTGTGTTTTGAGACACGAGAGGGTATTTTAAAGCACTGTAATGTAAAACATGCCGTATTGTTGGGCGATGTGGGGCAGCGCTTTATTGAGAAAACGCAGCCCTCCCTAGAGGCACAATTAGCTAACTTGGCGGATGAAATCGCCTATAACAACCATGACATTGATGATGGCTTACGATCTGGACTCATCACGATAGAGCAATTATTGGAAATCAAGATTTTTGCGGATCATTACGAACAGGTTGTACAGCGCTATCCTCATCTCAAAGACAGCCAACATCGTAAGCGCCTGATAGGTGAAATTATCCGCCGTATGATTCATACCTTTGTGGTGGACTTATCAGAGGCGACACAAGCAAACATAGATAAGTATCAGCCCACATCGGTCGATGAGGTACGTAATTGCCCTAGATTAGCCACGTTTACCCCTGAAATGCGTGCTCATGCCGACGAGCTAAAACGTTTTTTACGGGCAAATTTATACCATCATGATCGTGTCTTGCGTATGACGCTAAAAGCGCGCCGTATTGTGCGAGACTTATTTCAGGCCTTTATCTCTGAACCCGCCTTGCTGTCCGCTGAACACCGTCGAGAGGACTTTAACGAGCAGGCGCGTGCCATCGCGGATTATGTGGCGGGCATGACAGATCGGTATGCGATTAAAGAGCACAGAGAGTTGTTTGTGATGTAAAGGATGGTGTTGACGCCAGAGCCTCGTCATCGGGCAGATGAAACGCAACGCCTTAATGCAGAAAGAGTCGCGGATTATTTGCTGTCTGAGCAAGGGCAGGCGGCACTGAGTCAAGCGAATCAATTAAGCGCAGGCGTATGGTTATATCCGCGTAAAGAGGGATTACCCACACCAAAATAGAATAAGGGGGCGTGGTTTTTGCCCCCTTGTTTTATTGGCTCAGTAAGGGTTTTAGGTATCTGCCAGTATGACTATCAGGGGTATTGGCGATAAGCTCAGGAGTACCCGCAGCCACAATGTAACCCCCACCAGACCCTCCCTCGGGGCCTATGTCAACTAACCAGTCTGCGGTTTTAATGACATCTAAGTTATGTTCAATGACGACGACAGTATTGCCCGCATCTACCAGCTGATTTAATACATCTAGCAGCAAGGCAATGTCTTGGAAGTGCAAGCCAGTCGTGGGTTCATCAAGAATATAGAGAGTGTTGCCCGTACTGCGTTTAGATAGCTCTAGGGCCAGTTTAATACGCTGGGCTTCACCCCCTGATAAGGTGGTCGCGCTTTGTCCTAATCGGATATAAGACAAGCCTACATCCATTAAGGTCTGAAGTTTGCGTGCGATAGCAGGGACGGCATCAAAATAGGCCATAGCCTGACCTACGGTTAGGTCTAGAACCTCACTGATGTTTTTGCCACGGTAGTGAACCTCTAGGGTTTCCCGGTTGTAACGGGCTCCATGACAGATGTCACATGGCACATACACATCAGGTAAAAAATGCATCTCGACTTTTACGACCCCGTCACCTTGGCAGGCCTCGCAGCGCCCACCTTTGACATTAAAGGAGAAACGACCGGGGTCATAACCCCGCATACGAGATTCAGGCACACCTGCAAATAGCTCACGGATGGGGGTGAACATGCCGGTGTAGGTAGCAGGATTACTGCGTGGGGTACGGCCAATCGGGCTTTGATCTACCGTAATAATTTTATCAAAATGCGCTAAGCCATTTAAAGCGCGAAAGGGCGCAGGCTCGGATTGGGCACGGTGTAAACGTTGTGAAACGGCTTTAGCCAGTGTGTGATTGATTAAGGTTGATTTGCCCGAACCGGAAACCCCTGTAATACAGACAAAACGTTTTTCAGGAATGCGTAAATCCACGTTTTTTAGATTGTTGCCACTGGCCCCGAGTAACTCTAGATAAGGGGTGTCCTCATGTACAGGACGTCGTGCTGGAATGGCAATTTTTAGCTCACCACTTAGGTATTTTCCTGTGACAGAGTCGGGGTTATTCATGACCTCGGCGGGTTTACCGGCGGCGATCACCTCTCCACCTAATTCACCTGCCCCTGGGCCCATATCCACGATAAAGTCGGCTAAACGAATCATATCCTCATCGTGCTCGACCACAATCACACTGTTACCTAGGTCGCGTAATTGTTGCAAAGTTTCAATGAGCTTGTCGTTATCACGTTGATGTAGACCGATAGAGGGCTCATCTAATACATACATGACCCCCGTTAGCCCTGAGCCGATTTGACTGGCCAGACGTATACGTTGGGCTTCACCCCCTGAAATCGTGTTGGCTCGACGATCTAATGAGAGATAGCCTAAGCCCACATTATTTAAAAAGCTGAGTCTAGACTGGATTTCCTCGGTGATGCGTTCAGCAATGTCTTTTTTAGCACCCGTGAGCTCTAGCTTTTCAAACCAGGTCAAACATTGCGTTAAGGGTAGATGTTCAACCGCGTTGATGGGCTGAGGATCGTTATCACCCAGCAGTACGTGTCGTGCAGCAGTATTGAGACGGGCACCATGACATGCTGGACAGGTATGGATACGACGTAATTTAGCGAGTTCTTCTTTGACGGCACTGGAATCGGTTTCTTCCCAGCGACGCATTAGGTTTGGAATCACTCCTTCAAACACATGGTGTTTTTCAGTCGTGTGACCTTTTTCCGTTAGGTAAATAAAAGGGATTTCCTCTGAGCCAGAGCCATAAAGGATGCAGTTTTGGATGTGCTCATCAAGTGAGTCAAAACTATCCTCTATATCAAAACCATAATAATTGGCTAAGCTTTGCAGTAAATTAAAGGTAAAGGCATTACGTCTATCCCAGCCAACAATGGCGCCACCCGCTAAACTTAGGTCTGGAACGGCAACAACTAACTCAGGATCAAAAAACTCAGTTTCACCCAAACCTGCGCACTCAGGGCAGGCTCCCGCAGGATTATTAAAACTAAAGAGGCGTGGCTCTAAATCGTCCACCTGATAGTCGCAGTGAGGGCAAGAGAAGTGCAGACTGAACCCGGTGAGCTCGTCTGTGTCCATATTAAGGGCTTGGGCTTTGCCGTGACTTAGGTTGGTGGCTGTTTCAAAACTCTCGGCCAAGCGCTGTGTGCTTTCGGTACGAACCTTTAGTCTATCGATAACCACTTCGATTTGAGGGGCAACCACCTCAGAGGGCCAAGCGTCTTCTAGACTTTGCATTTGTCCATTGATACGCACACGTACAAAGCCTTGAGATTGCAGTCCACGAGCTAAGTCCTTGAGGTCTTGGTTTTGTTCGTAGATAATCGGGGCTAAAATAGCCACGCGGGTTTCCTCGGGCCAGCTCAAAACCGTATCAACCATCTGGCTAATCGTTTGTGCCAATAAGGGTTGATGATGGGTTGGGCAATGAGGAGTCCCTACACGGGCATACAGCAAGCGTAAGTAGTCATGGATTTCAGTGGTCGTACCAACGGTAGAGCGGGGGTTATTACCGGCCGCTTTTTGTTCAATGGCAATAGCGGGTGATAAGCCTTCGATAAGATCAACATCCGGCTTATCCATGATTTGTAAAAACTGACGCGCATAGGCTGATAGACTTTCTACATAGCGACGCTGTCCTTCGGCATAAAGTGTGTCAAAGGCTAAAGATGATTTACCCGAACCGGACAGTCCAGTGATTACAACAAGTTGATGTCTGGGTAAATCAATAGAGATGTTTTTTAAATTGTGCGTGCGTGCACCGCGAATACGTATCAATTCCATTCGTTTTTGTCGTGCTATGTTCAAAAGGCTAACTTGTTACTATAGCGCGGTAAGGCAAATAGCGCTGTATAGTATCTAGCGATTTGTAATGCTTTAATTTTTGAGTGACGCATGAGCCAGTCTACTAGCGGGAAAATCCCTACTAAAAAACCTCAGCGGGTGCAGTTCACCCCTCAAGAGCGTAAGTCCAGCATGTTGCTGGCTTTGTTGTTTTCTACCCGAATGTTGGGGTTGTTTTTATTAACTCCTATTTTTGCTGTTGCGGCCCAATCCATTGTGGGGGGCAACGATGCCATGAAAGTGGGTATCGCATTGGGGGCCTATGGGTTAACCCAAGCCCTTATGCAAATTCCTCTTGGGATGGCTTCAGATAAGTTTGGTCGTCGCCCCGTCATTATTGGCGGAATGGTGTTGTTCATTATTGGTGGCGTCGTCAGTGCGTTAGCCACTAGTGTAGACGGTATTATCGTCGGGCGTGTGTTACAGGGGTTAGGGGCTATCTCAGCAGCAATTACGGCATGGGTAGCTGATGCAACCCGCCCAGAGGTCCGTACCCGAGCGATGGCGATGGTCGGATCAGCCATTGGTTTGTCTTTTGCCGTATCACTGGTGTTGTCGCCGGTGATGGTGGGGCAGTTTGGTTTATCTGGATTGTTTTGGGCAATTAGTGGTCTGGGCTTGGTTTGCCTATTGATTGCCGCTTTCGCTATTCCTGAGTACCCCAGAGCAGAGCCTATTATTCAAGCCAAAGCCAGCGATGTATTAGGTCACAAAGAACTATTGCGCCTGAATTTTGGCGTATTTGCATTGCACTTTATTTTAATGACCCTGTTTGTGGTGGTGCCAGGGGTCTTAGCGCAAATTGGCGGATTTGACTCAGGCAGTCTCTGGAAAGTCTATCTACCCGTTATCTTGGTTTCATTTGCGTTTATGATTCCTGCCGTCATTTATACCGAAACCCGAAAAGCACATAAAAAGGTCTTGCAGGCCTTAGTGTTGGGCTTAGCCGTAGTCATGGCATTTATGCCATTATTTAGCAGCATGCTATGGGGTATGGTCGTGTTTTTACTGCTGTTTTTTGCTGTGTTTAATACCCTAGAGGCCCTGCAGCCCTCCTTGGTGTCCCGAGTCGCTCCCGCTGACTATAAGGGCCTAGCCATGGGTTTTTACAATACCACGCAGTCATTAGGTGTGTTTGGCGGTGGGTTAGCAGGTGGCTTTGTAGCCTCTACGGCGGGGGTGCAGTGGGCCTTATGGATGGGCGCCGGGCTGGCCGTAATGTGGTGGCTTAGCACTAGACGCTTTAACGCACAACTTTGACATTTATAACGACTGGTTAAATTTAGCCTCTATTAGACTGGTGTAAAATCGCCCATAATAGAACACATACAGCACAGATTTTATATAGGAAAATATTATGGCATCGGTAAATAAAGTAATTCTTGTAGGCAACTTAGGGCGTGATCCAGAGGTGCGTTACAGTGCAAACGGCGCTGCCATTTGTAATTTATCCATTGCAACCACTCATAACAGCCGAGATCAGGCCGGAGAGCGCCGCGAAGAAACAGAGTGGCATCGTGTTGTTATGTTTAACCGTTTGGCTGAAATCGCCGGTGAATACTTGCGCAAGGGCCGTCCTGTGTATATCGAAGGCCGTCTACGCACGCGTAAATGGCAAGGCCAAGACGGTCAAGACCGTTACACAACAGAAATTATTGCCGACCAGATGCAAATGCTAGGTGGTCGTGGTGATAGCGGTGGTGATTTTGGTGGTGGCCCAGCTGATGATTTTAATCAGGCCCCCCCTCAGCAACAACAACGCCCAGCACCTCAACAGCCCGCCCCAACGCAGCAGGCTCCAAAACAAAACTACCAAGCAAATCCAATGGATAGCATGGGTGATATGGATGACGATATTCCGTTCTGATGGGAACCAAAGAGATTATTGTTAATTTTTAGCCTAAAGCCCTCATAAAGAGGGCTTTTCCTTTTTTGGGTATGTGTAATTTTATATTGTTGATTTTCTGGTAATGGTGTACCATGAGTTATTGTTAATATTATGGGTAAGGCTTGGAGTGTAATGAAACTGGTTCACACGGTTTTTAAAAATGGAGAACGCTACCCTTTATTAAGAGGTGAGGATGGTGTTCCACTTTGGTATCCCACCTTATATGCAACATCTCAGTTACGTAATGCAGCTAAAGCGCCTAACACTATTGTTGCTAACTTAACAGCAGTTAGGCTGTTACTTATTTGGTGTGATGAGGAGAATATTGATATCGAAACTCATTTCTCTAAAGGAGATTTTTTTACTACCCAGCAGGTGGAGTCGTTAAGTCGTTTTCTTCAGACTAAGGTTTCTGAGTTAGGAGCTAATGAGGGTCAAATTCAATTAGTTCGTAATAAAGAGTCAACCAGAGCTAGGCTTAAATATAATATAAACAAGGTTTCTGCTAATACTCAATATCTTAGGTTATCTTATGTAGCTGACTACCTTCATTGGTTTGCCTGTAGAGTTGTTGAGCGTAATAAACGACATGTAGATGCGGACAGCATGGCACTTATTAAGCGTATGACAGATAGTCTACGCGCGCGTCGCCCCGTTAGAGCTAACGATTTAAATAAAAAACGTATGGGGTTAGAAAAAGAGCAGAGATCTGAGTTACTCGCATTAGTTACACCAAGTCATGAGAGCAATCCATTTTCTGAGGATCTGAAAATCCGCAATGAGTTAATTGTGAACTTGCTTTATCAGTTAGGAGTTCGGCAAGGAGAGCTGCTTTCTATTCGAATTAGGGATATTGATTTTTCTAAAAATGAGATCGTCATACCCCGTAGACATGATGACCCTGATGATCCCAGAAGCGATCAGCCAGTGGCTAAAACTATGGATAGAAGGCTGCCTTTATCTAAAGAGCTTGCTGAGCTTATTTCTAATTATATTGTGGGAGAGCGACGCAATATAAAACCAGCTCGTAGACATGATTTCTTGTTAGTTGTGCATAAGGTAGGGCCGTATCTAGGTCAGCCTTTATCAAGTCGAGGTCTAGCTAGGGTTTTTAAGCAGATACAAGATGCAAGACCTGATTCTTTCAGTAATTTAACACCACATTTACTCCGCCACACTTGGAATGATCGATTTTCTGAGCTTGCTGATGAAAAAGGAATAGATGAAGCGAGAGAAGAGAAAATGCGGTCGTACTCAATGGGCTGGAAAGAAGGCTCTGGGACCTCTGCTATTTACACACGTCGTCATATTGAAAGAGAGGCTCAGAAAGCCGCTTTGGAATTGCAACGTTCTTTAAAAATAAGAGAGAAAAAGCATGATTAAGATAAAGTCACAGCCAAATCCTCCATTTACAATCTCAAGAGAAGGTTTTGAGTTTGAGCTGAGTGAGTTATCCTGGCGCTTGTCTAGGGATAGAGTGTTGAGTCTGTCCTGGATAGGTAATGAGCTTGAGGATCAGCTTTTAGATTCTTACCTTAAAGTTCTTCTTTTTTATGCAGAATCGTACTCCGCTTCACATACTGTAAATTTAAATAATCATTTCAGACGATTTATACAATTTTGTGCAAAAAAAAATAAACCAATAGCTTTGATTACCTCAGCACAGGTGATTAGCTATAGGTCATCGCTAAGTGCTAAGCATGAGTATTACTTGGGTGTATTGAGTGGATTTTATAAGCGATGGGTTGATCTTGGTTATGCTGGTATATCACCAGATACACTTACTGCATTAAGTGAAATTCGTTTAAAAGGAAATGAAAAAGGCAAGGCTATTCAAATATCTTGTCCTTATGAGGGAGCTTTATCTGATTTAGAGTATGAAAGGTTATATCAAGAGCTAACGGATGCTTTTGAAATGGATAAAGTTAATCTTGAAGCTTACACATTAATCATGCTCTGTATTGCAACAGGAAGACGGCCTGTTCAGTTAGGTGATTTGAAAATATGTGATTTTACAGAGGTTGCGGCATCAGATGGGCAACGGATTTTTTTATTGAGAATTCCTAGATGTAAGCAAAGAGGAACGTTGTGGCGTGAAAAGTTTCGTGATTATGCATTAACCCCAGAGCTAGGTGTATTACTCAAAAGCCATATCCACAGTATAGAAATAAAATTTAGAAAAAAAGTTAAAAATTCCATTGGAACGAAAAATTTGGCTATTTTTCCGTATTGGAAGCAGGTTAATAGTAACTGTAGCCTTAAAGGTAAAGAGCTTGAGAGTGCCGTTCAGGGAGAGATGTTTCATCGACGTTCTAGCCATATATCTGGACTACTAAAAATAACTATAAAAAACCTAAATATTTACTCTGAAAGAACAGGTAAGTTATTGGATGTTTTTCCGCTTAGACTACGCCGTACCCTTGCTACACGAGCAGCCCGTGAAGGTTATGGGGTTCTTACCATTGCGGAGCTATTAGACCACTCGGATACCCAGAGTGCTGTTGTTTATACTGAAAATGTGCCTGAGCATGTAGATGCGATTAATCGTGCTGTGGCAGAGCAACTGGCTCCTATAGCCCAAGCATTTGCTGGTGTTTTGATTGATCATGAAAGGGAGGCAAAGCGAGGTAATGATTTATCGAGTCGAGTTAGATCTGATTCTTCTGGTGATGGGGTGGGTTCTTGTGGTCATTATGGTTTTTGTAATGCCCTTGCTCCCATAGCTTGTTATACCTGTAGAAATTTTCAACCTTGGCTTGATGCTCCACACGAAGAGGTGCTTGAGGGCTTATTAGCTAGGCGTGAGGACATTATAAAAAAAACGAATGATCTAACAATGGCCGCGGTGAATGATCGTGTGATATTCGCTGTTACTGAAGTTATACAGCTATGTAAAAAACGAAAACAAAAACAGCTAGAGGGCTAAGAAAATGGCAGAGATATTGCATTTTACTCCACGTCATAAGCTAAAGACCCAGGATAACCTTAAGGAGTTTATTCGTTTTTGTAGAGAAGACCTGTCAGTTTTTGGTGCTGATTTAGACTGGGAGAGTAATCAATGGTCTAGTGCAGGAGTTACGTTTGGAAATTTAGATCAAAAAACTCGTATTTTTCAGCTTGAGAATAAAATGAAAATGCCTTTTCTGGACTTTGCTAAGGCCTATTTTCGTTACGTTCAAGGGTTGAGACCCACAAAAGTTAAAGCAGAAATACAAGCCTTAAGGTGTATAGAGCGAGCACTATTAGAGCAGGTGGGAAAAGCGGATATTTTAGATATTAGTCTGTCTGTTTTTGATCGTGCAGCCGTTCTATGCAGAGAGCATTACTCGCCTGGATTAGCTTATTCCGTGGGTTTACAGTTACAGCGACTGAGTGAATTTCTTAGTGAAAAGAAATTAATCCCTGCTTTTTTGGATTGGAAAAACCCAAATCCAAGGATGGATAAAAGTAACAGAACAGGCAAAAAAGCACAGAAATTAAGAGAAAAACGCCTTCCTAATGAAACGGCGCTTAATGCTTTAGCTGATATTTTTGCTAATAACCCTACTAATCCTAGAGATATTTTTACTTCAAGTGTAGTGGCATTACTTATGTGTGTACCGAGCCGAGTCAGTGAGGTATTAGCATTGCATATTGATTGTGAGGTGTATGAGGTAAAGCGAAATGGCGAGTTGGCTTATGGGTTACGATTTCAACCAGGTAAAGGAGCTCAACCACAAATTAAATGGGTGCCTGAGCCAATGGTAGATTTGGCTAAAGAGGCTATTGCTAGAGTTAAAAAGCTGACAGAGGAGGCTAGAAATATTGCAGTTTGGTATGAAACAAGCCCTGATCTATTTTATAGGCATGTAGATTGTCCCGCTGAGCTGGAATCTGCTCCATTAAATGCGGTACAGGCGTGTCAGGCCGTAGGGATTGGCCATCACCCCAGAAAAATGGCGAAAACAGGGTTAAGGCAAGTAAAGCTACCAGCAAATGATGGTGACAATACATTGCACAGTCTTAATCAATGGGTAATTGATAAACTGCCTAAAGAGTTTCCATGGTTTGACATGGAGCGAAGGGTTAGGTATTCACAAGCATTATTTTGTATGCAGCGTCATATGTTACGACCCGACATCACTACAAGTCCTGTGCAAATTGTGAAGCCCCGTGCTAATTGGGTGAATGATGACCTAGGAACGTCAACAACACCTGCGGGCTATCTTCAGGAGAGTATTTTTGCTAGAAATGGATTTGCAGGTGAAAATAGTGAGCCACTAAAAGTAACCAGCCATCAGTTTAGGCATTTGTTAAATACGCTGGCTCAACGTGGCGGCCTAAGCCAAGTTGAGATTGCACGTTGGTCTGGACGGGCAAACATGAAGCAGAACCGTGACTATGATCACATGGATGAGTATGAGCTTGTCGGCATGTTACGGACACATGATGGTTCTTTAGAGCCTCATGGTTCTCTAGAAGAGCTAAGGGATCAAATTGCCGCTAAGCTTCCGATGAAATGCCAGGAGGTCAACTTATTGATGATGCCCACTGCGCATATTACGGAATATGGATTCTGTGTGCATGATTTCACAATGGCTCCTTGTCAAAAACACTTAGACTGCCTTAACTGTACCGAGCAAGTGTGTATTAAAGGGGATAAACGGCTTGAGGGTGTACGTTTTATTTATGAAAAAAATAAAGAATTATTAGCAAAAGCAGATCAGGAAATAGCAGATGGCTCAGCTGGTGCAGACCGATGGTATGAGCACTTGCTTCAGACTAAAGAACGAGCTAAGGAGTTGATTGCTATTTTAGAAAATCCTGAAATTAAAAATGGTGCAATCATTAAGCTAAAAAACTCAGAGGAGTTCAGCCCATTACGTAGAGCAGTTGAAGCAAAGATGCAAAAGAATATAAATAGTGAGCAGCAGGAAATGCTAGAAGATATGCGTGGCTTGTTGGGAGGTGGTTAGTATGTCCAGACATTTAAATGAACATGATATAGAGCGAATTGTAGAGCTTTTGGATGGTTGGAAAGGCAAGTTAACGTGGGAGCTGCTGTGTGATGCTTGTGAACGGACAATAAACACTAGGCCTACCAGACAAACACTAGCCAAGTTTCAACGCATCGCAGGGGCTTATAAGGCTGTTAAAGAGCGTGGTAGAGAGGAGGTTGAGTCTCTAAGCATCCCTCCATCATTAAATGCAGCCGCACAACGTATAGAAAGGCTAACCCGTGAGAATGAGCGCCTAAAGCGCGAGAATAATGAGCTGCTTGAGCAGTTTGTAGTGTGGCAATATAACGCGCATGCTAAGGGATTGTCAGAGCATGACTTAAATCAGGGGCTGCCGGGGATTGATAGGGGGCAGACGGGGTAGATGCTTGTTTATTAAAAAAACCATGTAGATTTAAATATGCCAGTAGGAATTGGGTAGATCTATGATGTTATTTTAATATTTCTATTAATAAAGAAAGGAATTGTATAATGTATCTGCAAAATTCTCATATTGAAAACATTAGGCAGGCTAATGAAGAGGATAGGCTGGCTTTATTTGTTGGGGCAGGTGTATCAAAAAGTTCTGATAGTGATTATATAGAGCTACCTTTATGGGATGATTTAATAAATGAATTAAAATCAGATTTAGCATTAACTAAAGAAATAGATTATTTGAAACTAGCTCAGTTGTATTATCTGGAGTTTGGTGAACAAAAATATACCAAAACACTAAAAAAATATTTCCCTAGCAATATCATGCCCTCTGATTTACACCGGACATTATTAAAGTTAAATCCACAAGTTATAATTACCACAAATTGGGATTGTATTATTGAGAATGCAATTGATCAGGGGGGGTATTTATATGAAACTATATCTACAGATCAGGATTTAGTAAAATCTACAAGTCAGAGAAAATTTATAAAGATACACGGAGATTTTAAAAGCCATAACATAGTTTTTAAAGAGGACGACTATTTAAATTATTCAAATAATTTCCCACTTATGGAGAATTATATAAAATCTATTTTTTCGACTCACACGGTTTTATTTTTAGGTTACTCCTATAATGATACGAACCTGAAGTATTTGATGAAGTGGGTACAAAATCACTCAAACTCAGCGCCACCTATGTATTTGGTAAGTTTTGATTCAAATAGATCGCAAGAAAACTATTTGAAAAGCCATGGGATTACTACGCTAGTATTAGATGGTAGTAGATATTCAGTTAAGAATATTAAAAATCTAAGAGGTAAATCTGCGCTAATGCAGTCATTTTTAAAATCTATTATTCATAATGAAAACACTGTGGATGTAAATAGTGAGCAGGAGGTTATTAGTTTTTTTTATGATTGTATAAAGCATTTAAAACCACAAAATGCGATAAGTCACCACCAGTTAAGAAGAGCAATAACCAATTGTGGTTTTCATTACGATTGTGATGGGTTGAGCATATTAGAACTATATGGAGTTAATGGAGTACAGACTACAGACAGTAGTAGTCTTACAAGGTTAATACATGATGAGTTTATAAAGATTCTTGTTCGTATAGATAATTTTAGTTATGAAGAGAAAGAGATATTTTATCAAAAAAACTCTAAATTTAAAGATATTTTCTATGTATTGTCTCTAGCTAGAGTTAAGGGAGTTGTATTACCTAGAGCGAAGGATGATAGTCATACTTCATACTTTTATAATGAGTTGATTCGAGATCCTGAGGAAATTGAGAAGAAAGATAGGAAGTATCTATCATTTTCTAATAATGAATATAAAGGCAGTGATTTTATAAAATCCTTAGCATCGGAGTCTTATGAGAATTATGTTTTTGGGGAGCATAAACTAGCATTTAATAAAAATACAGAATTAATCATGGCTTGTAAGAGGCAAAGAATATACTCAGTTTTGCTTATAGCTCTATTCAATAAAAACTCAATATTATGGACACTAAAATACTCTTTATTTAAAACCTATAAAGAGCGGTTAGATGAAGAGAAAGAGGTAGAGCTTCAAGATGAGTTTTTTAAGTTTCCAAAATCAGAGATAAAAAAAAATCAAACCTTATATGACTTTTTATCTTTACTCTTAGTTTATCAGCAAGCCAATGAGTGTACTCAAAAAATACTTAATTTAACTAAAATAGTTAAGAATATTAAAGATGGAGGGTTTAGCTTTAACAATGATGCTGATGAACCAACCTATACTCATATAAATTTACTTATGTTCACCTTAAAAAATCATATATTGATTGATAAGTATGCGCCTTATAAAGCATTGATGCGAGATTTTGTAAAAATATCCATAATTCGTCAGTCAGTAAAGAGTTTTGTAGAGTTCAACCAATATGAAATTTATACTGCTATTCAATTTTTTACCACAAAAGAGCTGAGAGCAGAGTTAAGTGTGTTTTCTAAAAAAGATGATAGTAGTCAGCTTCGTTTTGTTGTAAGTAACGATTGTTCTGAGTGGATTGTTTCTACAGTTTTATCAAACATAGTAGATCGTTTAATTAAAAATGAAAGCCTATTTGATAGTGAAAATGGGTCTAGATTTGAAAACTGTATGCAAATACTTGCAGTACTAAGTTTAAGTGCAGATCAGGTTTCAGAGATTATGGGTGTTTTTTCAAAGCTAATTGCTAGTAGATCGACAACAATAGGAGTTTATGAGGCTATAAATAGTTTTTTATCGCACCAGTACAATTTATTTGATCAAAAAATTGAAACTGAAGTTTTGATAAATGTTCTGAATATTTTGATAGATAAAATTACCTCACATAATGCACATGGCTGGGATCATCACGCTATACAAAACAACTCAATAAGTAACTTGTATGGTTATATTCAAATCACAAAAGGTATATATACTGATACAAAAAGAATCCATCAACTAGTTTCAGAACTCCAAGCTTGCTCATTAGTGGAGCAACGTAGTTTTGCAAAATCTTTACTTTACGAAATTTTTACTATATCCAATGATAGTGTTAAAAGTATTATCGAGAAATATATCAAAGAGATTATTTTTAAAGGAGAGGTAGAGGGTTTGGATAATATAGAGTTTGATTTATGGTCAGTTGCGGTAGGATTTAAAGATTTTGAGGATGAAATAACTCAGAATCTAGATGGTTACTTAGAGGAATTTCGCACTAAAAAAATATTTTCATCAACCTTATATAAAATTAAAAATTTAACCAAGTATTTAATCGAAAATAAGGGTGTTGAGGAGTTAAAAGAGATAGATGGTGAGATAAGTACCTTAATAGCTTATTATGAAAACCGACCTAATCCTTCATCGATTTGATTTTATAGAAAAAAGATATAGGAATGACAGAATCTAAAAAAAATATATCTACTCCATACCCAACTGATGAGCAAATAAAGCCTGAATGGACGAGTGTACATACCTTGTTAATAGTAGTTTCAGGTTTAATATGGCCTGCTTTTTATTTTTTTTCTAGCGATCACACATTACCAAAAATATTAACTTTATTAGGGTTGCAGCTTGGAATTATAGGGAGTGTGCTCAGCTCATTAAAAACGCCAGTGTATGGGTCATTTGTCGATGGGGGGAAATTAAATATTAAAAGAGCTAAGGTTGAAGGAGTGTGGTGGCAGCGGGGGATGCTGTTGATAGCAACGGGTTTTATCGCTCAGGTATGTGCGCTATTGATTGTTTGAATAGGAAGTTAGCTAGCAGTTGCTTCACATAATTAATGAAGAATAAAAAGTGAAATATCCTAAATCATGGAAAAACCATTCCGATCAGCTTGACCTGCTAATGGAGCGAGGTTTGATCGTTACTGACAGGGTGCGTGCCCTGGATTATCTAGAGCGTATCGGTTATTACCGTCTTAGCGGTTATTGGTTTGCTTTTCGTGAACGTAGTCAACCGGCTTGTTTACTAGAGAAATATGGTCACAAACCTAAAAAGGTGAGAGTGGATCGTATAGCGCTGGATAATTTTTTACCTCATAGTACATTTCAAAATGCAGTAGATTTATATGTCTTTGATAAGCAGCTTCGTTTATTGGTTTTAGATGCTTTAGAGCGTATTGAAATAGCTTTACGCGCAGAGGTTGCTCATAAACTGGGAGAGCTGGATCCTTTTGCTTATTTAAAACCTGAATTGTTCTACAAAGGGTTTAGTGTAGAGCTAAATAAAAAAACGGGTGTGACGGAGCACCATGAGTGGCTGAGTAAGCATGCTCGGTTAATTGGACGCTCTAAAGAAGAGTTTATTCGACATAACCGCTATAAGTATGGTTTACCGTTACCCATTTGGGTGGCTTCTGAGGTATGGGATTTTGGTGCTTTATCCACGCTATTTAGCGGGATGCATGAAGCAGATCAAGATGCTATTGCTACCCGTTATGGTGTGAGTAATGGTAGAGTATTTGCCACATGGTTACGTAGCTTAAATTACTTGCGCAATGTGTGTGCCCATCACAGTCGTCTTTGGAATCGAAATATTGTAGATCAACCACAACTGCCTTCGGCTGAGGATTTAGAATGGCTTGCCCCCTTTGTGAGTAATGAGCATAAACGGGCACGTTGCTTTTTACTTTTGAAAATAGCCAAGCATGTGTTGGCAGTAGTCAATCCGCGTTCGAGCTGGCCTCAGAGAGTTCAGGAGCATTTAATGGCTTTTCCAGATCTTTCACATCTTGGCCTTAACTTAGAAAGTATGGGAGCACCTGTAAACTGGGTGGAAAGCTGGCAGAAATAAAAAACCTCTCAGCAGCTTCCCTGCTAGAGCAGAGTCACCGAGAGAGGCCGTGTTAAGTAAATTCTAAGCTTTAGGACTAGTTTTTGTCAATCGCAAATTTTGAGCATTGCTAAGAGGGTGATTCGTATAATTTTGCTGGAATCAGCCATAATAATTAACTTTTTCATATTTTCTTGTCATTTTTGATTTAATAATTCTTTTCAAATCAATGTATTGCATAAAAATAGACCTTAATGGTGCCTATAACCGTTCTAAATGATATAAGATTGAGAGTGTTAAGTTGTATTGGTTATTGTTATTTATAACCTATTGATTTAATAGTATTTGTTTTTAGTTAAAGCCCCCTTATAAGAGGGCTTTACTTTTTTGGGTATTGTTGGTTTTCTGGTAATGAGTTTTACTATGAGTTTAAACTAAACGATTATCCTTCCAGACCGCCTTACTATTCAGGTCGCTACCAGTTTAAAAAAGCATTACTTTTCCCAAAGTCTTATCGAGGATCTAAAAGAAAAAGGCGATAAATTTGAATGTGCTGTTGCAATAGATAGTTTGCCACAAGTTAACTATTGGATTTGTAATATGGACTTGATCTAAAGCAACAAATACTTAATGTGATTAGTAATAATTAATTATTTATATATATCGAAAAAATGACAGAACCAAAGGAATATAGGCCTAGCTCATTAAAAACGCCAGCTTATGGATCATTTTTCGATGGAGGAAGGTTAGATGTTAAAAGAGCTAAGGTGGAAGGAGTGTGGTGGCAACGGGGGATGTTGTTGATAGCAGCAGGTTTTATTGCGCAGGTATGTGCGTTATTGATTATTTGAATACGATGTTAAATAGCAGCTGTTCCGTATAATTAATAAAGAATAAAAAGTGAAATATCCTAAATCATGGAAAAGCCATGCCGATCAGCTTGATCAGCTAATAGAGCGAGGCTTAATCGTCACCAACAGGGCGCGTGCACTGGATTATCTAGAGCGCATTGGTTATTACCGTCTCAGCGGGTATTGGTTTGCGTTTCGTCAACGTAGTGAGCCTGTTTATGTATTGGATGAGCATGGTCGAAAACTTAAAAAGGTACGGGTAGAGCGTCTTGTTTTTGATGATTTTTTAGCTAATAGCACTTTCCAAAATGCTGTAGAACTATATGTTTTTGATAAACGGTTACGCTTGTTGGTTTTGGACGCATTAGAGCGGATAGAAGTGGCTCTGCGAACAGAGATTGCTCATAGATTAGGACAATTAGATCCTTTTGCCTATTTAAAACCTGAGTTATTTCACGAGAGTTTTAGTGTGAGACTGGGTCATGCTTCAGGTGTCACACAGCAGCATGATTGGATAGGAAAGCATGCTCGGTTAATTGCACGATCTAAAGAAGAGTTTGTTCGACATAATCGCAATAAATATGGCTTGCCGCTGCCTATTTGGGTGGCTTGTGAGGTGTGGGACTTTGGCACTCTCTCGACATTGTTTAATGGTATGCGTGAGGCAGATCAAGATGCTATAGCTAGTCGTTATGGGTTAAGTAATGGAAGAGTGTTTGCTACATGGTTACGCAGTTTGAATTATTTACGTAATGTTTGTGCACACCATAGTCGTCTTTGGAATAGAAATATTGTTGATCAACCTAAGCTGCCATCAGCTAGTGAGTTGGAATGGGTGAAGCCTTTTGTGGATAATGAGTATATGCGAGCGCGTTGCTTTTTGCTTTTACAGATCACTAGACATGTATTGACTGTGGTGAATCCTCGTTCGAGTTGGCCTGAACGAATTAAAACCCATTTGTTAAGCTTCCCTGATTTGTCACATCTTGGTCTTGACCTAGGGGGTATGGGAGTTTCAGAGGACTGGGAAGCTGATTGGTGAATAGGTAATAAAAAACCCCTAAGCAGTTTCCCTGCTAGAGCAGAGTCACCGAAAGGGGCCGTGTTAAGTAAATTCTAAGCTTTGGTACAGGTTTTTGTCAATCGCTTATCCTTTCAGACCGCCTTACTATTCAGGTCGCTACCAGTTTAAAAAGATGAATCGACCAGGCTTTTATAGACGGTTCATTACCTTAGAAAAGTAATGCTGTTTGTAGTTTATTGGAGAAAGATTCGCAGCACGACTGATTGAGGGGCGTAAACCGAATTTGCATGTGTCTGCTTTAGTTGCCGATGTGACGGCAAATAAAGTGGAGTATATCCGCACCCGTACCCAAGATCGGTAATTTGCTCACTAAGTTAAGGCGTAACAAACGTATTCATAACACAGGTACGCGAAGTCAGCCTATTTGGAAACTTGTTGAGTGATTGCAGAAAGGATGAGTGCGTTTACGTTAAGTTTCATTATTGTCCGTCTGAATGGTGAATCATGCGTTATTCTGGAGACAATGCATTTCTGCATATAAAATAAATACGGAGGCGTTATGAAATCCATTCTGCTTTGGTTGTTGGGTGTACCTATCCCTATTATTTTGCTGCTCTGGTTCTTTTGGGGCTAATCCATCGTTGCCTATCAACGCAACATAAAGCTCATGGCCGAAAAGCAGTTCAATATGCGAATTGTTTCGTACATGCTTGCAGCGCTAACGCGTAATGTGGTGGAGCTGACGCGCTCCACCGTAGGCCATTGTGCAAATAAATCGGCTTGACCTGGGGTTTGGGTTTCGATTTCGCACACTATCGGCGCGGCAATCACCACAGGGCGTAGTTTGGGGATAATGGCCATTGCCTCATAGGCGGCTTGACGAATTCGTTCACAGGCTGCCTTGGGGCTTAACGAGGTACACGAAGCAAAGCCATGTGCGACTTTAGTTTGTGCTGTTTTAACTTGATCAAATAAAGGCGCGGTTTCGGCGATAAATTGATCGTCACCGGTAATTAGTGCAACAGGGGTGTGGTATTCGCCCGCTAAGGCTCCGTATAAACCGGCTTCGCCAAGGGCTTGGCCGTTGATGCGGATATGCCTAAAGGCAAAGCTATTTATGGTGTGGGCCAATACGCCAGCTTCTTGGGATTTGGCATGGTAGCCCACCATGAATACAGCCTGACATTGTTGTTCTACGCCGGACATCATACTCAAGTAACGCGGTTTTCCGGTAATGATGTGGGCGCGTGCGTCGATGTCTTGTAGGATTAGGTTTCTAAAACTACCATGCGAGTCGTTCACAAGAACTTCTGTCGCGCCCCCTGCAAAGGCCCCATCTATCGCAGCATTCGCCTCGGCGGTCATCCAGCGCCTTGCTTGTTCGTATTCAGGATTGCCACTACGAACCTGCTCACTATGAGAAACGCCCGCGACGCCCTCAATATCAACAGAAATAAGAATTTTCATCTAAATTGTGCGAGATACCCCGCGATGAGTGGCGGGGAGGGATAGCACGGGTCACGTAGTGACCCCCTTTGT